>SLOW01000114.1 GCA_007132315.1 Opitutales bacterium | reverse complement strand
TCGATGATGTACATGCCAACCAGAGTTCCGATCTCACGGAGGTTTGAAACGCACTTCGCCCCCCGGGCGGACTCCCGCACCTGGCTCACCACCGGGATCAGGATCGCCGCCAGGATGCCGATAATCGCAATCACGGTCAGCAACTCGATTAACGTGAATCCACGCGGCCGCCGCTCGCGAACGGACACGATCCGCCCCCCTTCTTGAACTGTGATCGGGCTCCGGCCCAACGGTTTAAAGGTTTTTCTCATGACTATTTCTCCTTCTTCAGTTGTTATCATTCAAATTTACCCTCAGACGCATGAATTGCCTTTGAGTGTCCGTCCAAGGCTAATAGGACTTTAAATTCTTGATTCATGCTTTCTGTTTAAGGCTTAGATACGGCACGTTGTTACTCCACGTAGCCAATTAACACCCATGTGTCAATTTAGTCAATAAATAATGATCGGCATGCCCGACGGGACCTGGCTTCGCGACAAGGGCCTTTCCCTCGAACCGCCCTATTTCGCCAAGGTTGGCGACGACGTCGCCGCCCAAACCTGCGGAATCCTGAAAAAACGTTTTCCTGTCCAACTTATGGGGTCCACTCCACGGTGGGCCGGGCGATCATTTTCCTGCATAACGACGGAGACGTCTCGGTTGTTGATGAGTCCGATGAGAAGCTGCATCAACTTTTCCTGATTTCCGAGCCGGTAGTCCTGGCCGAATTTCTGAAGCTGTTTTTGCCGAGGGTCGCGAGGATTTGTGTGACCAGTCCGATGAAAGCCCGGCGGTTACCGAGGTTTACGTGCCGTTTTTCCGATACCCGGACGATGATCGAGGTAATGCTTTCGGATTACAGCCTTACAGCCTCCGAGTTTCCGGCTTGGAGAAAGGCGTAGCCTAAGGATCGGAAGGCGCGGACGAACATCAAGGTATTTGCCAATTCAAATTGGCAAATTAAGAAAAATCCGCCTATATAAGGGTGGAGGTGGCGGGAGTCGAACCCGCGTCCCCTGAGGCTTCACATAAGGCTTCTACATGTTTAGCTTTTCTTTAAGTCTCGCCCCTGGTTTGCGGAAAAGCGCGCAAACCAAAAGGCCAGCCACCGGTGAACGTACGGTCCTAGCGCCGGAAGCGCCCGCTCGGACTATGCCTGCTGGTCGTCGCCTCGCTCTCTAGCAGGTGTCAAGAGAAAGACGTGGCTGCAGCTTTATTAAGCAGCCATTGGCAGTTGTTCTTCATTGCCAGTTACTTGGTTGATGGCGGTTTAACGAGGCCAACCATCATCCTCGACATGCCACCTTACACTCCAACTCAGGGTCGAATCCAGAACACCCCCGAATCATGGAGAGAGGTTGGACTCTCTCAAAGAACGTGACGATGAGAGAAACGATGGGGATCGGACTCCTTCATCATCGAAAACATAACATAAACCCTGTTTCCTGGAGAAATCAAGCGAGAATGCGGGAGATCGAGTTCTTGCGGGGATCCCTGTTCCCCGTCCTGACGGACGGGCCTACGGGGAACCCGTCCTGACGGACGGCGTTGTGATACCCGGTGGTTTCGCGTGGAGATTATAGGAGATCGGAGACGGCGGCCTTTTCTTCTTTCAGTTCGTTAACGGTTTCGTCCACTTTTTTGCGTGCGAAGTCGTTGAGGGGCATGTTTTGGACGATTTTCCATGTGGTGCCGTCGGAGCGGATCGGGAACGAGGAGATGATGCCTTTTTCGACGCCGTAGCTGCCGTCCGAGCAGACGGCCACGCTGAAGTAGTCGTCCGCCGGGGTGGGGTTGGTGAGGGCCTGGACCGTGTCGATGACGGCGTTGGCGGCGGAGGCGGCGGATGAGGCGCCGCGGGCCTTGATGATGGCGGCGCCGCGCTGTTGTACGGTGGGGATGAAGGTGTCGGTGAACCAGCTTTCGTCGCCGATGACTTCGGGAGCCGCTTTTCCGCCGATGCGTGTGTTATGGAAATCGGGATACATGGTGGAGGAGTGGTTGCCCCAGATGGCGAGGCGGGTCACTTCGGTCACATCGACGGCGGCCTTTTGCGCGAGTTGTGTCTTGGCGCGGTTTTCGTCGAGCTTGGTCATGGCGAACCAACGGTCGGCGGGGATGTCGCGCGCGTTGTTCATCGCGATCAGGCAATTCGTGTTGCAGGGATTGCCGACGACGAGGATTCGAACGTCGGAAGCGGCGTTCTTGGCGATGGCCTCGCCCTGTCCGGTGAAGATCTTGCCGTTGATGTTGAGGAGATCCTTGCGCTCCATGCCCTGTTTTCGGGGCACGCTGCCCACCAGCAGCGCCCAATTCACGCCGTCGAACCCTTCGTTGAGGTCGGATGTGGGGGTGATGTTTTTGAGTAGAGGGAAAGCGCAGTCATCCAGCTCCATGACCACGCCTTTGAGTGCGTCCATGGCGGGCGGGATCTCGATGAGCCTCAGCTCGACCGGCTGGTCCGGACCGAAAACGGCTCCGGATCCGATACGGAACAGGAGCGAGTAACTGATCTGACCGGCGGCTCCGGTGACGGCAATGCGTATAGGTTTTTTCATCAATCATCCATTGATCGCTAACCTGCGAAACGGGTCAATGCCGAAGTTGACGGGCGTTCAGGCGGATTCGGTATCGACCGGTTTCGAACCCGCGTAAACGTGGTAGTCTTTGATGCGGCCGGCGCCGGTTTCCTGTCTCGGGGTGAAGCGGATGCCGTGAATTTCAATCGTTTCGCCGAGGTCGAGCACGAGGTGGTGGGTCGGAAGGAGGAGCCTCGGCGAATGCCGTTGGGCTTTGGACGAGCGTTTCCGTGGAATCTCACAGCCGGGAGGCTAAGAATCTGGCGGCGAAACCCGCCAGACTCCTGAGAGAGTCCATGGTTCCATCCGGGATTCCGTGGGGTGTCAAATGGAAAGCCGGCGGCGGTTTCGTGGTTTAGCGTTCCGCCAGCGCCCGGGCTGCGGCTTGCTGGAAAGCGTGCCGGACAGCGCTGTCGTCGCTGTTGGGGAAGTCGGCGCGTTGCACCATCAAAATGTAAGCGACGCCCTTCACGGGATCGATCCACGCCTGGGTGCCGTGCACGCCGCCGTGGCCGTAGGTGCCGGGGGAGAGCATGGCGGTGACTCCCTGGGGTTCGCGCCCGCTCCGAAGCCTCGCGGGAGGCTTCGGCCAAATTGACGAAGCGGAACAAACAACCCGCGCGAACTCCGGGCGGATTACCGGTGCGAAATGCCGAAGCCATAGCTGCCCACCCGGCGCAGTTCCGCCAGGCTCGTGACGCCTGCGGCGGCCTTGTCCATTCCATCTTCCAGGAGACTTTTGGTGCCGGATTCCCGGATGGCGTGCCGGAGGCTCTTTTCGTCGCTATGCCGGCGAATCAGTCCATTGGCCTCCTCGTCAACATACCAGATCTCGAATACACCGATGCGGCGATGGTAACCGGTATGCCGGCAATTATTACATCCGCTGGCCACCCAACTCGTCGTCGGCGCCGTTACCCCCAGTGCTTCCAGCCAGCCGCGGTCTTCGGCCGGCGCCGGGCCTTCCCGTTTGCAATCCGGGCACAGCCGTCTGACCAGCCGTTGCGAAATGACCAATTCCAGTGCTGCGGTGATTTCATAGTCCTGAATATCCAGGTTTCGCAGCGTTGTTACCGTACCGGCGGCGTCGCGGCTGTGGAGGCTGCTGAGCAGGACCCGGCCGGTGGAGGACGCCGCCAGGGCGGCTTCCGCCGAGGCGCGGTCCCGCATTTCCCCCACCATGAGGAAGTCCGGGTCGAGTCGCAGCATGGCTCTGACCGCTTCGCTGAACGTGATTCCTCGCGCTTCGTGGACCTGGATCTGGTTGATGCCATCGACCCGGTATTCCACCGGATCCTCGATGGTAATCACGCTGCAATCGAGGCTTTTCAACTGGTGAAGCAGCGCGTACAAGCTGGTTGTCTTGCCGCTGCCGGTGGCGCCGGCAACCAGGACCATACCGGCCATGCTTTCCAGCCATCGATCTATTTTTTCTTTTTGCTCATGGTTGAGGCCGAGTTCCTCCAGTGTGTACTGCACCCGGCGGGGATCGAGCAGGCGTACCGACATTTTTTCGCCGCGTATGGTCGGTGTGCAGGTGACACGGAGATTCACGTTCACCTCGTCCAGTTCGTACAACGTGCCTCCGGACGCCGGTCGCAACAGGGGGGTCGGATCCAGGTCAACCAGCGCTTTGATGTGACCGAGAAACTGGGCGTTGTGGCGAGCCGGAATCAGGGCGACGTCGCGAAGCACCCCGTCGATGCGCAGGCGGATGCAGAGCGTGCCGTCTTCCGCGTCGATGTGTATATCGGTGGCTCGCTCGTTTCGGGCGTCCTGAAACAGACGGTGTACCAATTGGGGGATGGATTCGTGGTCGGCCAGGGAGACCTCCCTGGAGGTCATTTTGTTCAGCCAGGCGTGGAGACGCTTGGCGAATTCGACTGTCAAGGGACGTATACGGTCGTAGCCGGTCGCATGATTCATGGTAATGACCTTTTGAGTTTGAATCGTACCGGTAATACCGGAATTCGTCCAGATCCGGTTACAGGGCTTGCCGAAGTATGTTGCGGAGTGCGTCCGGGTTGCCTTTCATGCTGCTGGCTTTCTCTGCTTTACCGACGACTGCGTCGAGATCGTTTCCGGCCATGCTCGCCAGTCTATTCGATTCGGACCGAATGCGGCAAGTTCGGCGGGCCCGGATAAGCAACTCCGGCGTTGTTCGAACGCCCGTTTGGGGCCATTCGGATTCTAGCGTTGCCATTTTTCCGCTCGGCTGTATTGCTGTGCATTTCATCTGAAAAGCCGAATCATGAAAGTATTAGTAGCTGATAAAATCGCACCCAGTGGCGTGGAGTACCTGCGCGAACAGTCCGGTGTCGAGGTCGTGGAGGCTTACGGGTCTCCGCCCGAAAAGATCCTCGAATTGGTCAAGGACGTCGATGCCATTATCGTCCGCAGCGAGACGAAGGTCACACGAGAGGTGATGGAGGCCGCGCCGCAGCTCAAGGCGGTCGGGCGCGCCGGGGTCGGTGTGGACAATATCGACGTGGAAGCGGCGACCGGCCGCGGCGTCATCGTCATGAACACCCCCGGGGGCAACACGGTGGCGACCGCTGAATTGACCTTCACGCATCTGTTGTGCGCGTCCCGCCCGGTTCCGCAGGCGTTCGCCTCGATGCAGGCCGGCAAGTGGGATCGGAAGGCGTTCTCGGGTACCGAGTTGTTTCGTAAGACCCTGGGAGTCTGCGGCGTGGGGCGCATCGGGGGCGAGGTCGCGCGGCGCGCGCAGGCGTTCGGCATGCGGGTGATCGCCTACGATCCGTACCTGGCACCGAGCCGGGCGAAGAGCCTGGATATCGAGGCGGTCGATCTGGACACGGTTTTCCGCGAAGCGGACTACATCACGGTGCACATGCCCAAGACGGAGCGCACCGCCAATATGATCAACAAGGACGCCTTCGCCAAGATGAAGGACGGGGTGCGCCTGGTCAATTGCGCCCGGGGCGGCCTGATCAACGAGGCCGACCTCCTGGAGGCGCTCGAGTCCGGCAAAGTCGCGGCGGTCGGTCTCGATGTGTACGAGTCGGAGCCGCTGGCCGAGGACAGCGCGTTTCGCAAGTCGCCCAATGCGGTGCTCACCCCTCACCTCGGCGCCTCCACCAAGGAGGCGCAGGAAAACGTCGGCGTGGAAGTGGCGCAAGCGGTCCTCGAAGCGCTGGCCGGCGGGGTCATCATGAACGCGGTCAACATGCCTTCGGTCGATAAGAAGACCTTGCAGGCGCTCAAACCGTATCTCGATCTCGCGGCGAAACTCGGCACCGTCGTGCAGCAGATTTCCCCCGAGTCGATCGAAAAGTTGAAGGTGACCTACTGGGGCAAGCTGGTCGATCTCGACGCCAACCCCGTTACCCGCAGTGTGATGTACGGTTACCTGCGGGAGATCAGTGGAGAGAACGTGAACCACGTCAACGCCCCGGTGCTGATCAAGGGGCTCGGAATCGAAGTGGACGCCACCAAGTCCAACGTGGAAAGCGACTACACCGAGTTGATCCAGGTGGAGGCGATCGCGGGAGACGGCTCGTCTTACGGCGTTTCCGGCACGCTGATCGGCAAGAACTTCATGCCGCGCATCGTCGAGATCAACGGGCGCGCGGTGGAGGCCACGCCGGAGGGAACCTTGCTGCTGCTGGAGAACCGCGACGTTCCCGGCATGGTCGGGACGCTGGGACAGATTCTGGGTCGCGATGAAGTGAACATCGCCGCCATGTCGCTGAGCCGGAACGAGGTCGGGGGCAAGGCACTGACGGTGCTCGCCCTGGACAGCGAACCGGGGCAAAAGACCCTGGATGAAATCAGCGCTCACGAAGCGATCAGCAACGTGATGTTGGTGCGGACCTGACAACCGGGGCCGGAACCATGAGATTTCTCTCCTTTCCTGGGGGTTCCGCCGGGTAAAACCGCCGGAATCCCGACCCCAGATTCATGTCGATCCCGGATGTACTTCTGATTCTCGCGGCGGCCGTCGCCGGTTATTCCTGCGGCGCGATTCCGTTCGCCTGCCTCGTGGCCCGGCGCCATGGGGTCGATATTCTGCGGGAGGGCAGCGGCAACCCGGGCGCGACCAATGTCCGGCGCGTGATCGGAAAACGCGCCGGGAACACCGTTTTCGCGCTCGATTTCCTGAAAGGTTTGCTGGCGACCGGTTGGCCGATGGCGCTCGTGGCCGGCGAGCATGCGGCGGTTTTCGCCGCCATCGCGGGTCTGGCGGGCGCCGTGGCGGGCCACAGTTATTCGGTGTTTATCGGTTTTCGGGGCGGCAAAGGAGTGGCCACGACGATGGGCGGTTTGATTGCGATTCTTCCGCTGGCGGTATTGGCCGGCATCCTGGTGTGGCTCGCCGTGTTCAAGGCCTTCCGGTACGTTTCACTGGCGTCGCTTTGCTTCGCGGCCAGCCTGCCGGTGACGGTGGCGCTCTCGGCACCGGAACCCAGGGGGCTGCTCCTGGTTTTCAGCATCGCGGTGGCGGCACTGATTTTTTATCGTCACCGCACCAATATTCGGCAATTGCTGGAGGGCTCCGAGCACCGGTTTCAGGGGGGCGGGGAAGAGTCGAATCGTGAACGTGAACATGGCGATGGGTAACGCGAAAGCAATCAAGATCGGGATTTGCGGCCTGGGTGTGGTCGGCCAGGGGGTCTGGAAACACCTCCGGCGCAACGGCAAGCTGCTCGAAGCGCGGCTCGGGGTTCGCCTGGAACCGGTTCGGGCGGCGGTTCGCGACCTCGAAAAGAGCCGCCCTGTGCGCATTCCGCGCGACCGTCTCACCGATGACGTCATGTCCCTGGCGCGGGATCCCGAACTCGACATCGTGTGCGAGTTGATGGGCGGTTCCGACCTCGCCCGCGAGTTCACCCTGGCCGCCTTGGAGAACGGCAAGGTGGTGGTGAGCGCCAACAAGGCTCTGGTCTGCGACCACGGGCGCGAGGTTTTCGAGACGGCCCGGCTGGGCGGCGGGCACTATTTTTTCGAGGCCAGTGTGGGCGGTGGTATTCCGATTATCAAGGCGCTGCGCGAAGGGCTGGTCGCGAACCGGTTCGATTTGATCTACGGTGTGCTCAACGGCACCTGTAACTACATCCTCACCCGTATGGAGGCGGAGAACCTGTCCTTCGAGGACTTGGTCAAACGCGCCCGCAAACTGGGATACGTCGAGGCGGACGAGTCGCTCGACCTCGACGGCATCGACACCGCCCACAAGGCGGTGATCCTCGGTTTTCTCGCCCACGGGCGCTGGATGAGACTGGACGAAATGCTGGTGGAGGGGATTCGCCGGGTGACGCTGGAGGATATCCGGCAGGCTGCCGGGCTCGGGTATTCGATCAAATTGCTGGCCGTGATCACGCGCGATTTCGAGTCCAACCGCATGTTCATCCGGGTGCACCCGGCGCTGGTGCCGCGCGGGCGGGTGCTGGCGAACCTCGACGGCGCCTACAACGGGATCTGCCTCTCGGGCGACATTGTCGGCACCACGTTCTACATCGGCAAAGGAGCGGGCCAGGACGCGACGGCGAGCGCGGTGATCAGCGATATCGCCGACGCCGCGCTGGTAATCAAGGGGTCGCACAAACTGCTCCTGCCGGATGAAGCCCTGAGCATACACGAGGAGCGATCGACGCCTTGCGGGATCCTGCCGCTGGAGGAAGTCGTCTCGCCCTATTACCTGCGCCTGACGGTCAAGGACGAACCGGGTGTGCTCGCGCAAGTGGCTTCGGCCATGGCCCGGCACGAGGTCAGCATTGCCAGCGTCGTGCAGCGGCAGGCGACCGGTGCCGATCGCGCGTCGCTGATCCTGACGACCCACGACAGCAACGAGTACGCCATCCGCCGTGCGGTGGCCGAGTTGGGCGGCCTGACGAGCTGCCTGGAGGAGCCGTTTCTGATGCGGATCGCCGATTTCGACGAATAGAGATTTTCCCATGGCCAGAATCGTACAGAAATACGGCGGAACCTCAGTGGCGGATGTGGAACGGATCCGCACCGTGGCCGAACGCGTGAAGAAGTATCACGACGCGGGCGACGAAGTCGTCGTGGTCGTCTCCGCCCGGTCGGGAGTCACCAACGAATTGATCGGCAAGGCGCGCTTTCTGAATCCGGCGCCCAACGACCGGGAAATGGATATGCTGCTCGCCGTCGGCGAACAGGAAACCATCGCTCTGACGGCGATGGCGCTCCACGCGCTCGGAATCCCGGCGGTCTCGCGCACCGGCGGGCAGGCGGGGATTTTTACCGATCCCGCTCACACCCGTGCCCGCATCGTGCGGATCGAGTCCGGCAACATCGAGACCGCTCTGACGGACGGCAATGTGGTCATTGTGGCCGGATTTCAGGGGGTCAATGCCGAGGGGCAGATCACCACGCTCGGCCGGGGCGGTTCCGATCTGAGCGCGATCGCCGTCGCGAGCGCGGTCCGTGCGGAGATCTGCCAGATTTTCACCGACGTCGAAGGCGTGTACACCGCCGATCCCCGAGTCGTGCCGGAGGCGCGGAAAATCCCCGAAATCAGTTACGATGAAATGCTCGAGCTGGCCAGCCTCGGATCGAAGGTGATGCAGGCGCGGGCGGTGGAATTCGCCAAGAAATACGGTGTGGTATTCGAAGTCCGTTCCAGCTTTAACACGAACCCGGGAACGATTGTGAAAGATGAAGTGGCATCCATGGAGGACGTCGTCGTGCGCGGCGTCGCCGTTGACAAGAATCAGGTCAAGGTGACCGTGAGCAACATCTCCGACCAGCCGGGCACCGCCTCGCGCGTGTTCCGGGCCCTGGCCGAAGCCGAGGTTGTGGTCGATATGATCGTCCAGAACGTCGGCCGGGGAGGCCGGGCGAACCTGACCTTCACCGTGCCGCGAGACGACGCCGAACGCGCCCGCAAAGCGGTGGAACCGGTGCTCGACGCGGTCGGCGGCGGGGAGGTCAACGTCGTGAACGACGTCGCCAAACTGTCGGTGGTCGGGGTGGGAATGCGCACCCACTCCGGGGTGGCTTCCACGCTTTTCTCGGCCCTGGCGGACGCGCGGATCAACATCCAGCTGATCAGTACCTCCGAGATTAAGATCTCGGTGGTGATCGACCTGGCCGGCGCCGACGAGGCGGCGCGGGCGGTTCACAATGCCTTCGGGCTGGGGGCGGAGGCCACGGTGTTGTCGGACTAGCGAGGCGAAGCCTCAGACCCGAAGTAGCGCACGCATCTTGCGTGCGAATCTCACGCTGGAAGCGCGATCTATTTTTATCAACGTGAATCGCAAAACTTGACTCAACGACAACAACTTTTCCGGGTTTGGGACTCTAGACTGTCATGCGATACGTGAGCACGCGCGGGGGGGCGGAACCCCACAGTTTCACCCAGGCGGTCGCCGCCGGGATGGCGCCGGATGGCGGCCTTTTCCTGCCCGAACG
>SLOW01000216.1 GCA_007132315.1 Opitutales bacterium | reverse complement strand
CGTCGCTGAAGAACTTGAAGAAAGCGGTCATCCGGTACCGCACGGGAAAGAGCTGAATCCGTGAAATTTTCATCGTTGTTCCGTTCGTCCGTCCAGAAATTCCGCGAATCGCTCCGCCACCTCGGCTTCGTCCGCTGAACCGCGGAATACCAACAGCCGGTAACGCAACTCGAGCGTCTCGCCCGGTTCGATCGTGTGACTCCGTTGCCCCGGCCATGCCGCACCGAGGAACCCATAGTGGCGAAGCGTCCAGCTGGGAACCGGATAGCCGGGGTTCCCGGGGTGCTGAAAAATCGCCACCCCCGAACGCGGGCCATGGTCACCAGCCCGGCTCGTATACGCCGCCCAGGGGCTCGCCGGCTCCACAACATCGGCATCGCCGTCCAGCACTCCATTCGCCGTGGTGATCACCACTTCCGGCCGGCCGCCATCCATCCGCACGTTCAGCCCGCCGTACCCGGCGCCGGTCTGCCCCCGCAACACAACCGGCTCCCGAGTCAGGTTAGAAAACGTCCCGCGGATATCGATGACGCGCCCGGCCTCATCCGCCGGCCGCACCAGATACCGCACGCGCTCTTCCACCGCGGGGCGCTCGCTCCCTTCCGGCCGCCAGAGATTGACCACACGGAGAGAGGCCGTGTCGTCCTCCACGCGAATCTCCTCCCATTCATGGAATCGGGGTTGCAATCCCCGCAAATGCCAGACATCGACGTCCTCTCCCATGACAGTCATCCGCGGCCAACCAAAAAAAACGCCGCGATGGTGCGGGTGGTCGGAGGGGAAATCGTCCGTCAAAACATCACCGTCGAGTCCGTACAACGGATGGATGTAACCGCTGCGCGCAACGCCGCCGTTCGGCGGCTGAATCTCCCCGTGATTGAACGAGAAAACCGGCCTTCCTTCTTCTTTCAGAGTCAGTTGAGCGTCCGTCCGGTCCACCGAAAACCCGGCGGAAACGGCAGGCGATGTCGCAAACCAAATTGCCGACGCAACCATCGCCCGTAACAGCCCTCCTCCCTGCAAACCATTTTCCGAACGCATGCCGCGAAACCCACGACGAACCCTTTCCGACATCAACCCCTTTCGCATGCACATCGTTGGACTACGATCGGGCTCCGTTCGCTCTCCGGCATCCAGGAAAAATCGATGACAATTCGCTCGCTTCTCGATCATATTCATAAAAACTCTCGCACATCGTTGTATTATGATTGCCGGCGAAAAACAATGCTTGTCGGCCAAGTTAACCTCTACCGATAATCGCCAATGAACTCGACCAAGAATGCAATTCAAGAACACCAAATTCAACCTGAACCGTAGAAAGTTTCTGCAATCTATGGTGCTCGCCGGAACCGCCTACCTCGTCGTTCCCTCCCGCATCTTCGGCATGTCCGGTCCGAATGAGCGCATCAACATCGGCGCGATCGGATGCGGACGCCAGGCGGGCGGAAACATCAATAACACACTCGCGATCGCCGATCGATTCAACGCTCGGTTTGTGGCGGTATGTGATGTGGACGGCAATCGCATGCGACATCGCGCCGCGATGATCGACCGCCGCCAGGAGGGATCCGATTCCGTCGGTCAATACACCGATTACCGGGAACTGCTGGAACGCGCCGATATCGACGCCGTTCTGATCTCCACTCCGGACCACAATCACGGCACGATCGCCCTGGACGCGGTGCGGGCGGGCAAAGACATTTACATCGAAAAACCGCTGACCTACGGCGTCAACGAAGGTCGCGACCTGGTCGAGGCCGTCCGCGCCAACGGACGCGTCCTCCAGGTCGGCTCCCAGCAGCGCTCCAGCGTTCATTTCCGCCGGGTATGTGAAGCCGTACGCGCCGGGCGTCTCGGTAAGATTGAATTCATCCACGTCCGGCTGCCTGTCGATCAGGGCACCGGAGATCCGAACCCGATGGACGTTCCGGAGCACCTGAACTACGACCTCTGGCTGCGACCCTACACGGATATTCCCTACACGGAAAACCGGGTCCATCCCATTCACGGCTTCGGCCGCCCCGGCTTCCTTCAAGTTTCAAAACACTGCCTCGGGATGATCACCGGTTGGGGGACCCACATGGTCGATAGCGCGATCTGGAGTGTCGGCATGGATGAAAGAACGCCCTTCAAGGTGAAGGGCGAGGGCGAATTCTCCGACCGCGGTCTGTTCGACGTCCACACCAAGCTGCTCGCCGACCTTACTTTCCCCGACGGCCTCGTCATGCGAATCGAAGCCACCGAGGAACACCACCCCGGCGTGCGCTTCGAAGGGTCCGAGGCATGGGCCCACGCCCAACGCAGTTTCTTCGACGCCTCCGACCGCGCCCTGCTCGCCGAGCCGGACGATGCCGACCGCCTCCTGGAGGTCAGCACCGACCACTACGCCAACTGGCTGGAGGCCATCCGCGGCCGAAGGTCACCGGTCGCGCCGGTGGAGGCCGGGCATTTGACGAACACCCTGTGCGCCGCCGCCCACGCCGCCTGCCGGACCTCGCCCGGCCGGGAACT
>SLOW01000020.1 GCA_007132315.1 Opitutales bacterium | reverse complement strand
CCGGTCGGCGAGTTCGATGATGGCCTGGCGGGTGACTCCGGGAAGGGGGTCGTGCCGCGTGGATGGAGTTTCGATGCCGTTTTCGCGCAGGATGAATAGGTTGCTGGTGATCCCTTCCGACACGTTGCCTTGCGGGGTCAACAGGATACCTTCGTCTCCCGGCTCCGTGGGGCGTTCTCGCAACTCGAAATGTGCGAACAGGCTGTTAAGATAAGAGGTGCTCTTGGGACGCGGATGGAATTCGGGGCTGTTTCGGCGGGTTTTGAGCAGGTGCAGGGATATCGGGTCTTGCCGGTCTCGGGGAAGGGCCCGCGGCACCAGAAGTTCGGTTGGACGTGTGTATGGCGCGCTGGGCAGGCCGGGCGATGATTCTCCCGCGGAAACCGTGTACCGGAAGACGGCGTCGCGCCACCCATTGGCGTCGAGGAGCTGACGGGTGATTTCGCGAAATCGGTCGTTTTGAATCAAGAATGTGTGCGGAATCTCAATCCGCAGATCGGAGCAGCCGGACAGCAATCGGGCGATATGACGGTCGAGAAGTATGGGGTTTCCGTTGAAAGTCCTGAATGTTTCGAACAGGCCGGCTCCGAACAAGAAACCGTGATCTGTGGCCGGGATCCGGGCCTCTTCCTCCGGGACTAGGTCTCCGTTCAGGTACAGATACATCGTTCGAACGGCTGGTTCAGTGTGGGTGATTGGCCGTAGTGTTGGATTCGCCTCTGCGGGATTCAGCGGCGTCCATCGCAGCCCAAAGCGCACGGGCTTTGTTAATCGATTCTTCGAATTCTTTCTGCGGTACTGAATCGGCGACGATTCCGGCGCCGGCTTGGACGTGGGCTCGGTCGTTTTCAGCCACGAGGGTCCGGATGGTGATATTGAGCTCCATGTCACCGGAAAAACCGATCCAGCCCAGAGAGCCGGTATAGGGACCCCGGCGCACGGGCTCAAGTTCTTCGATTATCTCCATCGTCCTGACTTTCGGCGCCCCCGTGATGGTGCCTCCCGGGAACGTTGCGGCGAGCACGTCCAATGCGTCGCGATGCGCTGCAAGTTCGCCTTCGATATGTGATACGATGTGGTGGACATGAGAGTAATCTTCGCGGACCATGAAATCCCGAACCCGTACCGTTCCGTAGCGGGAAACTCTCCCCAGGTCGTTGCGAATCAGATCGACCAGCATGAGGTGTTCGGCTCGCTCTTTCGGGTGGGCCATCAACTCCTCCGCCAGGGCGCGGTCGCGGCCGGATTCTTTGTCGCGGGGACGCGTGCCGGCGATGGGACGGGCTTCCAGCCGCGGACCGTGACGCCTGACGAGGAGCTCGGGTGAACCGCTGACCAATGTGAAGTCGAGGAGCCGGAACAACCCCATGTAGGGAGATGGATTGATCCTGCGGAGTTCCTCGTAAACGGACTCCGGCGGTGCCGTCAATGGCCGGGTTTCCCGAAGCGAGAGGTTCACCTGGTACGTGTCTCCGGTAGAAATATAGCGCTGAATTCGGAGGGCCGCCTTCTCGAACGCGGACCGGTCGAGCGACAGGGTTCCGGACGCGGGCGGGCGCGTTCCTGCCAAAACCGAGTTATCATTCAGGGAGGATGGGACGTCATGGTTCTCGATCGCGATCCACCGGCCGGCGTTCGCCTGCGCCCGCGCTCGGCACTGATCAAAGGCGGCCCGCAAGGCCGTTCTGTCGTGCGAATCCAAGCTGTCGTGGGGCGGCTCGGTGTGCCAGACCACGGAATAAAGGTTCTGGTCTTTATGATCGTGTACATAAAGCTCGGAGACAATCGCCAGCGCATAGAGAGGGTAGGGGATGTCGGCATCGGAAATATCGGGAAGCTGTTCCAATGTTCGCGCCAGATCATAGGAAAACATTCCCATTAATCCCCCCAGGCAGGGCGGATACGTCGGCAGCCTGGGTCCCTGGTTTTTTGTCAGCCAATACCGGATGACCTCGATCGGAGTTCCCTTCACGCATTCGAGGCGTTGAGGATCGGTCTCCCGAATATCCCAGATGCCGCCCTCGCTTTCCGAACCGCTCAAAAGGAGTTCTACCTTTGGTACGAGAATCGTGTAACGGCCGGCCTTGCCGCTTTCGAGAAGAATTGATGCCCGCCCGGTCCAGAATGGCAGCCAACAAGAAGGCGCCTTGCGTTCCGGGTACACCAGGATACAAGGCAACCGGGTAAATTTCCGGGACCATTTCACCCAATCGTCAAATCGTGTCTCAGGCACAATATCCACATGCCAATTCCATCCCAACACCTGGCACAAGGCAAGGATGAGGAAATCGAGTCATCCATATTTTGCCAGGCAAAAAATCACTTGCCGGAGGATGATTCCAACTCGAGAAACACGAGATTTCCGTCGCAACCTTTCATCGATTCGCGTCCCCAACTATTTACCAGGCAATTTATCCTTTACAGAAATGTAAAGACCACGAAGGCGAGCCTGTAACATGTTGCTGCGCAGCTGTTCATTGCGCTGCCGCAGCTCCGCCTCCAGCCAGCGTGTATAAT
>SLOW01000288.1 GCA_007132315.1 Opitutales bacterium | reverse complement strand
GCTCGACGAAGTGATCGACGAGTTGGTGGCCGGACGCTTCTCGGCCGGATACTTCATCTCCCAGCAGGCGATTCCGGTCGAAAAACGGCTCCAGCCGTTTTACAAAGTAGCCGCGGCCCGCCGGAATCCCGAGCTCTTTCAGGGTTGGCTGGAAACCGAGCAACCCGACGTGGTTTTCACCCTCTACAATGTTGTCGAGGAGTGGATCAAGGCTGCCGGGAAAAAGATCCCGGACGACATTGGTCTCATCCAGCTGGAATGGCGCAAAAACCGGCCGGAATGGGCCGGCATGAACCAGCACAACGACATCGTGGGCGAAGCGGCGGTCGAAATGCTCGGGAGCCTGATCCACAATCGCGAATCGGGCCCGCCCGCGTTTCCCCGAGCCACGCTGATCGGCAGCTCCTGGGTGGACGGCGCCACCGTCCGGAGCACGCAAGGCCGGACAGCCCCGACCGCTCCGAGCCGCCGGACCCCATCCGGCACCAGGTAGCAGGCCGTTTGGAATTTTCCGTTTACTTCCGGCCGCATCTGGCCAACCCTCGTTTCAAAACCGGGGCTGTGCCATGCTGGCCGGCCCCGCTTTTACCAGAAGACACCTGAACTATGACTCGAATAGCACTGGAATTCGTTCCACCGAACTCAGCCGACGGACCTGAAAAAGCCGCCGAAGAAGCGCGCAAGGTGCGCGACCTCTCGGCCGAATTCGGCCTAACCGGAAAAATCGATCATCTCATGATTCCCGGAATGATCGTCGAAGACGACGACCGTCCCGTCGAGATGAAGCCGAAGATGGACCCGCTGGACACCTGGAAAGCGGCCTCCCCGGAGGTTCCGGGTGTTCGCGGCCTGTGCACGCAGGTCACGGCCTTCCTGGACGCGGAAGCCCTGGCCGCGCGTTTCCGGGAATTGCGCTCCGCCGGCATGGACGGCATCATCTTCGTGGGCGTCCCCCGCACCATGGCGGACGGCGAAGGTTCGGGCGTACCGCCAACCGACGCGCTGGCCGATTTCCAGCAGGAAGTACCGAACCGCGGGGTCATCCTGATCCCAACACGTCAGGACGAGATCGGTCGATTCAACTTCAAATGCGAGCGCGGCGCCACCTTCAGCCTGACCCAGCTCCTGTATTCGGACTACATCGTGACGTTTCTAAAGGAATTCGCCGCGAAACACGAACACCGTCCGGAAATCCTGATCTCGATCGGTTTTGTGCCGAAGGTGGAGCAAAACGTACGCCTGATCCGCTGGCTGATCCAGGATCCCGGCAATCCCCTGGTTGACAAGGAGCAGGAGTTTGTGACCCGGCTCTCCGAGATGAAGCTCAAGGAAAAGAAGGCCGCCCTGCTCGACTTGTACAAGAAGATTGCGGACGGCGCGGGCGAACTGGGCTTCCCGCTGAGCGTCCACTTGGAAGCGCCCTACGGATTCACGCGTCCGGCCTTCGAAACCTTCGCCGAACTGCTCGACTATTGGGAACCGCGGTAGTCCCATAAAAGAGCCTATCAGCCGTCCCTTCGGGACTCTTTCAACGCGACATGCAAACCCGGCGTTCAAACGCCGGGCTATTTTCACTCGTCCCTCCGGGACGAAAATATGCGTGTCAGGTCCCGGCGGCTGCGCGGGAGCGCCGCCCTCGTATGCCCGGCATGGGCATGAACTGGTCATATGAAAAGAAATGATCGGGAAAAGTGGCAACAACCGTAGTGAAAGACAAGGCGGGTGCCGTGAGAGCCTCGGCGCGAAAGAAGTCAGTAGCAAAGGCACGATCGTAGGAACACGAACAGGCGGAGAGTCCGTGTGCGGGCGATGAGAGTGCGAAAAGCTACGAAATCCAACCGCCACCGAAAGCCACACAAGGTAGAGCCCGACGGCACGGGCCGAAAGTTCATGCACCTTACCCGGGGAGAACTTGGGCGTGCGAGGAAGGTGAAAGGCCGCCCCTTATGGGAGGCGCGGCAAAACCGAACGAGCAAGCAACTGCGCGAGCAATGGCGTCGCTGCATCAGCGGCTGGTGGAACGACTTCCGACTCGCCGACTGGTGCCGGGACGTGCAGGACCCAAGCGGATGGATCCGTCGCCCCATGCGCATAAACGCACGTCCGGCGTCTTTCATCGGAATCCTGTGAATGCCCGGTCAGGAGACTTCCGTGACGTGTGTGTGACAATTTCGTGTCGAAAAGGCTTGCCTCTCGTTCGGGCAACCGGAGAAAGGTGATGCCGTGCGACGAGCGCACGCATCTCCGGTATGTCCGAACGTTCAGCAGACAACGAACCGTCATCGAGTCCTCCGCTGCCTCCCGGACTTGCATCTCAGTCGAGTACGCCCGCGTCACTTCCGCCGCGGGCTCTTTTCTGGCTGAAGGTCGCGGGAATCGTCGCGGCCCTCTACCTGTTCGTCGTGGGGGTCGGCGGCATGGGGCACGCGTTCCAGTTGTTTGGCGCGAATTTCGCCGAACGGGTGCTCATGGCCACGGCCAATCCGTTTACCGGGCTGTTCATCGGAATTCTGGCGACTTCGCTGGTGCAGAGTTCGTCCACCTCGACTTCGATCATCGTCGGCATGGTGGCCGGCGGCGCGCTGTCAGTGGAAGGGGCTATTTTCATGATCATGGGGGCCAATATCGGCACCTCGATCACCAGCGTTCTGGTTTCCATCGGTCATATTAACAGGCCGCAGGAATTGCGCCGCGCTTTTTCAGCCGCCTCGGTCCACTGTTTCTTCAATCTGACCTGCGTGGCACTGCTGTTTCCGCTCGAGATCATGACCGGAATGCTCGCCCGACTGGCGGGTGTCAGCGCGCGGATCTTCGAGGGAGTCGGCGGCATGCGGCTGAGCAACCCCCTCAAGGCGGCGACCGAACCCGCGATCGAAACCATCGCCTGGATCGTCCGGGACCACCCGATCCTGATGCTGATCGTCACCGTCGTGCTGACGTACAGCATGCTCATTCTGATCGTTAAGCTGCTGCGCAGTCTGGTGCTGAAGAAGCTCGAGTACTTCTTCGACACCCACCTCTTCGCCAACTGGCGCCGCGCGATGCTCTTCGGGGTGATTCTCACCTTCGCGGTGCAGACGAGTTCCGTTCCGACGGCCCTGGTGGTGCCGCTCGCCGGAGCCGGCATCCTGCGGTTAATCCAGGTTTATCCCTACTGCCTCGGCTCGAACATGGGGACCACCATGACCGCCATGCTGGCCGCCCTGGCCACCGGCAGCAATATCGCGGTTATCGCCGCCTTCGCCCACCTGCTGTTCAACGTCATCGGCATCCTCTTGGTCTGGCCGGTGCCCGCCATCCGCGCCATCCCCGTGCGGGTGGCCGAATATATGGGTGAACTCGCATACCGGAACCGGCTGGTTCCGGTCGCGGCACTGGCATTGATTTACTTTGCCATCCCGGCCGTGGTTTTGTTATTAATTAGATAGGAGGCATTTTTTCATGTGGCGCAACCTGTTCAACGTATTCCGCAAAGAGACCCTGTTCACACAAGCTTTGCGCGAGTCCCACGAGATGCTGGACATCGATTTGCAGATGTTTGAAGCGTCCGTCGAATCACTGCGTCGCACCGACGACGGTGCCGGTGCAATGCGGGTTGACTTGCGGGAGATGGACAAGGAAATCAACCGCTACGAACGCGACGTCCGTCAAAAGGTGCTCACCCACCTCGCGGTGAGCGGTACCGGCGACCTCGCCTACGGCCTGGTGCTGGTGAGTATCGTCATCGATATCGAACGCATCGGGGACTACGCCAAGAACATTTACGACCTCGCCCGCTACCATCCCGAACAATTGCACGGGGGCACGATGGAGGATGGGGTGGCGGATGTGGAAAGCCGCACCGCGAGTTTGTTTCGCGATATGGTCAAAGCGTTTCGCGAAAACGACAGCGAGATGGCGCGAAGTATTATGACCAGTTACAAAGGGTCGTTGTCCACGGACTGCGAGAAGCTGGTCGAACGGCTCGTCGCCGGCGAAGCTTCCGGCCTCACGCCCGGCACAAGTGCGGCCATCGCCTTGTACGTGCGTTACCTCAAACGCATCGCCGGACACTCCCGCAATATCGTTTCCAGCGTGGTGAATCCCTTTCCGCGGATTGGATACCGGGAAAAAAAACCCAAAAAGGATCGCTGATACCATCCAGCGAAAGATAATTTTCTGATTGAGCCGCCTGAGGAAACAGAAACAATTGCAGGCTCAGTCCCGTCAGAGCTTGGTTCCTCTCCCGGTCCCGTCGGCGAATACCCGGACCCTCGGCCGACCGAACCAGGAATCAATCAGCGGATTTATGAACGTATTGAAACTTGGATTTATCGGATGCGGCGGTTACGCCGCCCATCTCATCAAGCGCGTCTGGACCCTCCCCCGTTACGCCACCGTCGCCGCCGTCACCTCGCGCAAGGCCAAGCATTCCGGCGCCATGGCGTGCCGGGAACGCGGTATTCCGGTGTTGCCGAATGTGGGCGAGCTCCTCGCCCACGCGCCGGGTCAATGCGATGTGATCGTAAACCCGACTCCGATCCATTTGCACCACCCCTACACGCTGCAATGCCTGGAAGCGGGCTTTCCGGTCTGGATGGAAAAACCGCCCACAGGGACGATCCAGGAACTCGACGAATTGATCGCCGCGTCACGCGAGAAGAATCTGCCTGTACAAGTCTGCTTTAATTCAATCTACGGTTTCGCCGTCCAGGAACTCAAACGCGATCTGGTGGCCGGGCGTTACGGAAAAATCCACCGGATCCGCAGCATCGCGGCCTGGATACGAACAGACAGCTATTTTTCGCGCAACAGTTGGGCCGGCAAAGTCCGGTTTGGCGACGCCTGGGTGCTCGATGGCACGATCAACAACCCGCTGGCTCACGTGATCGCGAACAGCCTGTATTTCGCCGCTCCCGAACACCACGCCATGGCGGAGCCGGAGTCGGTGCAGGCCGAGTTGTACCACGGCCACGATATCGAGAGCGAGGACACGTCGTCGGTGCGTATCCGGACCGTGGAGGGGATCGAAATCCTCTCGCAATTCACCCTGTGCCCGGACACACCCATCACGCCGACCACGGTGATCGAGACCGACGAGGCTGAAATTATCGTGACGGACATGTCCAAAGTCCACGTGAAACGCCGTGACGGCAAGAGCGACAGCATCGAAAGCTTCAAAGAGAACCGGATCGAGATGTTCGAGGAGCTCTGCCTCGCCCATCAGGGAATGGCCCCGTACCTCTGTGACGCGGCCATGTGTCGTCCGTTCTCGGTAACGATCAACGCCGCCTTCGATTCCAGCGGCCGTCCCGCCGCCATCCCGGAAAAACACTTGAAACGCGAGCCGCACGACGATTCCGTGAAGACCGTGATCGAAGGCGTCGAGGACGCACTGCAAAAGGCCCACGAAGAAGGCCGGCTCCTCTCGGAAACGGGAGCACCCTGGGCCCGCTCGTCCTCGCCGGTCAAGACGGCCGGATACAACTCCTTCCCGGTGAATCAGGAACTCCTAGCAGCCTCAGCCTGAATTCATTCACTCACATGCCGACGGAATAACCCTCCGTTTCCGGAATGGGCTGATCGGTCAAAACGAGTTTGCCTTCCTCCAGGCCGTCCAGGACATGCACGTCGTTGGTGTCGTCATCGCCGATCTCCACCGGGCGCATCTCTGGCGGGCTTCCGGCCTCGGCGACGTAAACGTAATGCCCGACCGCCTGAATTGACCGCCGCGGTGAGCGGGACGTGAACGGCGTCCTCCAGCTCGTCGATTCTGATCCGCGCCTCACAGGTCATGCCCGTGTGCAGATTCTCGGAATCGATTTCGATTTCCGTCTAGTTCCTGTTCGGCCTCGATGTAATCCGCTTCGGCGTTGTCCGCCCGGATTTCCTGCTCCACCAGCCGTTCCTCCCAGTCGCTGGCGTCCAACTCGACCAGCAGGTCGTCCTTTTCGACCATCTCCCTTCGTCGATGATCCAGAGAATGGTGCTTCGGCCGCTGACCCGGATGGTGACAATTTCGAGGTCAGCGAGCCCTGAGGGTGCCCGCTTCGGTCACGGCGATGGTCATGTCGCCGCGCCGGACCTCCGCCACGGAACCGTAAAACTCGTCGTCGCCGGAGGTCACCATCCAGACCGCGCCCGTCCCTCCCAGCAACAGCCCAGCAGCACAGACCTGACAAATCCTTTGCCGGCGGTGTCCGTCTTTTCAGATTCAACGGTTTTTACGCTCATCGTTCAGTCATTGTGGATTCTGAGTAAGCCGGAAGCCCCGGAGAGCCGCACGGGTCGGTCTCGAAATTCTCGGGAAAAAATCGGGGATAATTCCTCCCGTTCTATGCGGGACCGTCGAAAAATCAACGGTGGAAACTACTTCGCGCCGGGCAGAAACCCGCGCCCGCTGCGGATTTCGAAATCGAAAAACCGCGCGGTCTCCGGATACTCGCGGAGATTCTCCGCCTCCATCGCCTCCACGGCCTGAGACCGATTCAGGCCACTCCGGTACAGAATCCGGTAGGCGCGTTTGATCCGGTCGATCTGATCCGCTTCGAAGCCGGCTCTCTCCAGACCGACCTTGTTGTAGGAGCGCACGACGGCCGGATTCCCGTCCGCGATCATGTAGGGCGGCACGTCCTGAACGACTTTCGAACACCCCCCGATCATCGCCCGGGCGCCGATCCGGCAAAACTGGTGCGCTCCGGAGAGGCCGCCGAATACCGCGTAATCCTCCACTTCCACGTGGCCCGCCAGCGTGGCGGCGTTGCTCAGGATCACGTGACTGCCGATCCGGCAATCGTGCGCGACGTGGGAATAGGCGAGGAAATGGTTGTCGTCGCCGATGACGGTAACGTCCCCGTCGGCGGTGGCGGTGTGGACGGTGCAGAATTCGCGGAACACGTTGCGGTCGCCCACCCGCAAGCCCGGCGAGCCGCCCCGGTACTTGAGGTCCTGCGTGCGCAGGCCGATGCAGGCGTAGGGAAAGAGTTCACATTCCATTCCGATCACCGTGTTTCCATCGACCACCGCGTGATGGGCCACGCGCGTCCCCGCACCGATCTCGACGCCCGCTCCCACGTACGCCCACGGCCCCACCGTTACCCCGTCACCCAGGCGGGCGCCGGATTCGACGATGGCTGCGGGATGAACCGTGGCGCTCATTCAGTATTCGTTCCAAAATATCGGACTCAGCGCGACCGCATATCAACCGGACCCGCTCTTCAGGTGGCGTCGCCCGGCTCGGCGATGACGAATTTCAACTCGGCCGATGAGACCACCTTCTCGTCCACTTTGCAAACCGCTTCGGCGACGCCGATCTTGTTGCCCCGGGATTTGAGGAGCTTGACTTCGATCACGAGCTGGTCGCCGGGAGTCACCGCCCGGCGAAACTTCACTTTGTCACAGCTCATGAAATACGCGATCTTCGCCCGGTTGTCGATCTTGCGCAGCATCATCACTCCCGCCGCCTGAGCCATGGCCTCGATCTGCAGGACGCCCGGCATGACCGGTTCCCCGGGGAAATGGCCCTGGAAATACGGCTCGTTGATCGTGACATTCTTGATCGCCTTGAGACAGTCGTCACCGGAGAAATCCAGGATCCGGTCGATCATGACGAACGGATAACGGTGCGGTATCGTTTCGAGGATGTGGCCGATCGTGAACGACGTGGCGCTCGGATCGACGACCTTCGGGCGCGTCGCGGTCTTTCCCGGCTTTTTCTTGGCCGCCTCCATCCGCTCGAACAGGGCTTGCGTCAGTTCGGAATTGACCGCGTGACCGGGACGCATGGCGATGATGTGCGCCTTGATGGGCAGCCCGAGCAAAAAAATGTCGCCGATGATATCGAGCATCTTGTGACGAACGAACTCGTCCGGAAACCGGAGGGGCTCTTTCGAGAGGATCTTGTCACCTTTTAAAACGACCGCGTTTTCGAGACTTCCGCCGCGGATTTTGCCGAGTTTCAGCAGTTCTTCGATTTCCTCGTAAATCGTGAACGTGCGGGCGGAGGCGATCTGTTCCATGAACGTCTCCGGATCGATTTCCAGTGACAGGTGCTGTGTGTGCACGCCGCGATCGTCGGTGGAGGTGCAGGAGATCTTCAAGCCGTCGTACGGCAGCGCCACGATCGAGGAGTTGTTGCGCGAGACCGATACGGGAGCATCCAGCGTGTAGTACTCGCGTTCGGCATCCTGTTCGACCGGAACGGCTTCCCGAATGGCTTCGACGAAAGGCTTCGCCGAACCGTCCAGAATCGGAGGTTCGGAGGCGTTCATCTCGATCACCACGTTGTCGATACCGCACCCGTGCAGGGCGCTGAGAACGTGTTCGACCGTATGAATCTTGGTGTGACCCGACGAAAGGGTCGTGCTGCGAACGAGATCCGAGACGAGAGAAATGTGGGGCCGGATTTCCGGATTGTTGTACACGTCAACCCGCCGGAAGACGATCCCGTGTCCCGCGGGGGCCGGTTTCAGGGTCAGGGTGACATCGTCGCCGGTATGCAGAGCCTTTCCCTTGACCGCGGCCTCGCGCTGAATGGAGCGTTGCTTCATGAAATTGTCGTACCTTAAAGAGAAAAAGGGAAACTTGTAACCCGGGGGTCAAACCATGTAAAGCACCATCATGACCAAAGATATCCGGCTGGGCGATACGGGCACGCTGCAGATGGCGACCTCATCAAACGACAAGAGTATTCACCTGTCGCTCCCTCCGCACACGGCTTCGACCTGCCGTCTGCACTGGGGGTTGAGCGCGACTGCCGGCGGCGATTGGCGCCGTCCGCCGGAGGCCATGCTGCCGCCCGACAGCGTTCGTTTCGACGCCACCGCCGTGCAGACCCCGTTTCCCCCTGGAAAGAGCCTCGAACTGCCGCTTCCGGAAGGCATCCGCGACACCCCCTACCTGCGCTTCGCCCTGTATTTCCCCGACGAGGACCGTTGGGAAAACAACGGCGGCGGCGACTTCTCGCTGCGGCTCGTCGCCCGGGAGGGACCCGCCCCGGGGGAGGCGTTGGCTGCGTGGGACGCTCCCGGCGATTCCGTCGAGGAACAGGTATTCTCGCCGGACGAAGGCTGGGAAGTCGCCGCAGCCGTGCGTGCCGACGACGCGTGCCTCCGGGTACGGCTGTTGACCGATCTTCCCGGAGAAGTGGTGCTGCACTGGGGCGTCGGGATTCGCTCGCGCTACGAATGGCGCCTGCCGCCGGAAGACCTGCTCCCGCCGGATACGGTCGTGTCGGACGAAAAAGCCGTGCGGACTCCGTTCGCTGAAGACTCCGCCGGTGAAACCGGACTCCGGCGTCTCGACCTGGAATTCCCCCGCGACAAGGCGCCGCTCTCCCTGACCTTCGTGCTGCATGCGGTATCCGCCGGGCGCTGGATCAAGAACGGATCCCGGGATTTCCGACTCGTGCTCCAGCACCGCGAGGAATCCGAAACGGGACTGCCGGCCTTCGCCGAACGGATCATCGAAGCGGAGACGGGAAAGAATTCCTGGACACTGATGCACCGCTACAACCTCTGCCACGACCTGTTGGACGAAGCGCGGGAGTCCGGATCCGGCATGGCGCTCCTCTTTGTGTGGCTGCGTTTCTCCACGCTGCGGCAGCTCGACTGGCAACGGAACTACAACACCAAACCGCGGGAACTCGCCCACGCCCAGGACCGCCTCACCGCCCGGATGACGGAACTTTTCCAGCAGGAGCCCGAACACCGGGAAACCCTGCGCCTGATGCTCGGCTCGATCGGCCGGGGGGGCGACGGCCAGCGCATTCGCGATGAGATCCTCCACATCATGCACCGGCATCACATCAAGGAAGTGAGCGGTCATTTCATGGAGGAGTGGCATCAGAAACTGCACAACAACACCACACCCGACGATGTCGCGATCTGTCGCGCCTATGTGGAGTTTCTGCGCTCGGACGGCAATCTCGACCGGTTCCACGGCGTGCTGGAAGAGGAAGGCGTCACCCGCGAACGGCTGGCCTCATTCGAACGCCCCATCACCACGCCGCCCGACTTCGTCCCGCACCTCAAGGACGCCCTGATCCACGATTTCGAACATTTCCTCGGTCTGCTGCGCGCGATCCACTGCGGGGCCGATCTGCACAGCGCCGCAGGCCGCGCGCGCGGCCTGCTCGACGACGAACTGGCGGGGCATCTCGGGGCGGTGACGCACCCCGACCACCTCGACCTGCGAACACTGCCCGAGTTTCTGAACCGCATCCGGGCGCTGCGCCGCCGCCTGC
>SLOW01000320.1 GCA_007132315.1 Opitutales bacterium | reverse complement strand
TTGGACCGTGCTGGAGGACAGGGTCCTGGTGTTGACGCCTCGACCCGGCGGAACCGATGCCGAGAGGCGGTTTTGAATCAGAATGTTTTTGGGTTACGACAAACCCGCCGTTGGGGAAAGTGCGCAGTGACAACGGGGCCGGTACGGGCAGGACGGACGCGCCTCCCCGCGGCGCGGCCCATGCGGGAGCATGGCTTTCCGGATGCCATTTTGACAATCGGATGGCTTTATTGCTGGTGGCGAGGAGCCCCGTACGGATGCAGTCTCGACAATTCGCCCAGCGTTGATAGAATGTTGGCTTGCGCATTGATAGATTGTTCGGTTGAATGCCTTTTTTGCCGACAACAGGATTATAAAAGACGAGTAGCACATGACAGGAAACACGATTTCTCGCCGCCGATTCATCGGCTCCATGCTGGTTGCGGGCACCGCCCCCCTTATTCTTCCCTCGCGATTGCTGGGAAATGGTGCTCCCAGCCGTACTCTGAACTTGGCCTGCATTGGTATCGGCGGGCAGGGGCGGGGGGTCACGCGAACGTTCGGCAATATAGAGCGAGTGAACATCGTCGCGCTCTGTGACATTGACATGGAGAGCGAACGGGCCCGGGAGGTGCTCTCCAGGTTTCCCGATGCCAAGCGCTATTACGATTTCCGCCGGATGCTGGACGAAATGGAGGATGAAATCGACGCTGTCTCCATCGTCACCCCGGATCACTCCCACTTTCCTATTGCGATGCACGCCATGGCGATGGGCAAGGATGTCTTCTGCGAAAAGCCCCTGGCCAACACGTTCCACGAAGCCGAACTGATGATGGCAGCGGCGGAGAAGTACGGCGTGGTCACGCAGATGGGCAACCAGGGTCATTCGGGATCGAATTACCACCAGTTCCGGGCCTATGACGAAGCAGGTGTTTTCGAGGGGGTGAACAAGATCATTTCGTTTATGAGCCACGGCCGGCGCTGGCATCCGTGGGGGGACGTGGACGGATTTCCGGAAGGCGAACCGGTTCCGGAGGGCGTGCGCTGGGATCTCTGGCACACGACCGCCGAAGAACGTCCCTTCAGCCGGCGACTGCACCCCGGCAACTGGCGGGGGTGGTACCGTTACGGCATGGGAGCGCTCGGTGACTGGGCGCCCCATATCTTTGACACGGCACACCGCTTTCTGGAGCTCGGTCTGCCCACCAAGGTCGATCCCGTTCACATCCGGCGGCACAACGCGTATATCTTTCCCCTGGAAACCACGCTCAAATTCGACTTCCCCGCTCGCGGGGACAAGCCCCCGGTCGAGCTGTACTGGTACGACGGACAGGAAAACGTGCCCGAGCCGCCGCCGGAATTCGAAGATCCCCGGCTCGGCAATGCGGGCTCGTTTATGCTGGGCGGTCGTTATACCTTCATTCGCGGGTCGCACGGCAGCGCGTTGCGCGTGATTCCGAATGAGGTGCGACGCGAGGTCCATGACAGCCTGCCCGAGTTCGAAACCGGCTCGTCCCACTACGAAAATTTTGTCCTCGCCGCGCTGGGCGAGGAAACGGCGCGGTCTCCGTTCGACGTCGCGGCTCCCCTCAACCAGGTGCTCAACCTCGGTGTTATCGCCCAGGAGTTGAACGAGAGCCTGACGTTCGATCCCGTCGAAAAGAGTTTCGTGGACAACGACCGGGCCAACGAACTGCTGGACGGTCCGCCGCCGCGCAAGGGTTGGGAGGAGTATTACCGCCTTTAACCGGCGGCGTCCGTTCCGGCGGGGGTTGAAGTGGCACTAATCGCCGCGACGGAAATAATCCAGGCCGCGGCGGGTCGCGTCAAATAAATCGTCCGAGCCCAGGCCCTCCACCTGAACGCCGCGGACGATTGTCCGGGGTCCGGGCTCCGCGGAAAACCTCGCCCCGAGCCCGGGCGCCAGGACGCCGCTGGCTTCGCGCATGATCGTCTCGAGAATCGCGTTGAGAATCATGCCCTTGACCTGGCCCAGAACAAGGCCGTCTGGGGACGTGGATCGGACATCGACCAGAACGATTTCGTCGATGGTGACACGCAACGGCCGCAGGAAAGCCAGGCGCCGGGTCGCCGCCAGTACGGTGATGTCCCGGATCGCGATCTCGTCGATGACGTAACCCTTTTCTGCCGTCGCTCCCCTGGGCAGCGAAGCCTTGAAATCCTCGAGGTTGGCCAGAATTTGCTCGTAATTGGTGCCACCGGAGCTGTGCTCCAGGTGGAGCGTCAGCCCGTCGAGTTCAATCCGGGGCATCACCACGCGCCGGCTCAGGAGGGTTCGGGTGTCGAGCGCGATTGCTCCGCGATCGATTTCGACGAACAGCTGATCCGTAAACCCGGGCGGGTTCTCCACCCGCAGCCGATCGAGGCCGAGTTCGCCCCGAAACACTTTCAGATTGGCCGACTCCAGGTGCGTGGGCGTACCCAGCGCGTGTCCGCCCCCGCGTTCGATCGCGATTTCGACCATCCGGTCGAGTTGAAAGTACCCCACCACCGCCCCCACGGCGAGCGATCCCAGGAGAAACGCGACCCCAAACACCCACTTCAGCATTCGGAAG
>SLOW01000018.1 GCA_007132315.1 Opitutales bacterium | reverse complement strand
GCCGGAAGATCTCGACGGCCGCTCGATCGTGCCCACGCTCCTCGGTGCTGAAGCGGCCGGTTGGGGGCGGGAGCCTCACCCGTTCCTCTACTTCGAGAATACCCGAAACGCCTATGGCCGGCAGGAATACCAATGGCCGGAGACGCTTGCCCAGGCGGTGCGGATGGGGAACTGGAAGGCGTATCGAGAAAACCCGGAAGCCGAGATAGAACTCTATGATTGGAGTGAGGATATCGGCGAGGAGAGGAACCTAGTGGCCGAGCATCCGGAGTTGATCGCCAAGGTGGAGCGGATTTTCGAACGGGAAAAGCGTCCGCTTGAAAGCGATCAGAACTTTAGTCCGAGAAACTTTCAGAACTAAACCGAGCCGTACGAGGGTGTTGATGTTCTTCCCGAGAAAGTAGAGAAACGATGAAACGCAGCAAAACGATGGTTGCCAAGAACGGGGGTTTTTTGGCGGCCTTGTCAGGGTTGGTTTTCGCCTTAAGCGCGGGAACGCTTTTCGCCGAGAGGCCCGACGGGGAGAATCCGGAGATTTTTCGGATTAACAAGGAACGTCCCCACGCGATAACCGTCCCGTACGGGACGCGAACGCTCGCCTTGCGCGGGGAGACCCGGGAATCGGAATATTATAAATCACTGAATGGGATGTGGCGGTTCCATTGGTCCCCGAAACCGGGGGAGCGCCCGGCCGGATTGAAAATGGGAGGGCGCGGATCTTGGTCAAGCCGGATTCGGTAGCCGGTAAGCACTCTTTTTAGACATCTACCGCATCGCCGCGGCAAGTGGGAGATGTCTAAAAAGAACGGTTACGGTAGCCGGAGTCAATTTGACGAGCTTTTGAGCCCTAAGCGAGCGGTTTTCCGGGACGCTTTTCTTTGGGGTGTACAAGTGATTGGACGATCCGCGACTTGCGGTATTGGAACAGGCTCTGATTTTGCCGAATGGTCAATCGGCGCCCCGAGCGCGGCGCATGGCTCGGGCGGCGTCTTCATGCCGGTTGAGCTGGGAGTAGGCAAGGGAAAGATTGTACCAGGCGCGATAAAATTGTGGCTCGATGGCGACCGTCTGCTCAAGGTAATCTACGGCGCTTTCGAGATCGTTCTCTTCGGCTGCCAGGAGGCCGAGGGAGTAAGGAAAATTTGGATTCTCAGGCGCCAACTCCCACCCGGTGTAGAGATAACGGGCGGCGACCTCATTGAGTCTGGCGGCACTAAGAAGAACGGCGCTTTGATGGTACACTTCCGGATTGACACGGTCGAGCGAGACCGCGCGCTCGAGGTGCTTTCTGACGTCATCCTGGCGGCCTTCGCGCACGGCCTCATGGGCGAGGAAGAACAGCGTCTGGGGTCGGTCCGAATTAAACTGGAGATAGCGCTGCCATTCGGCGTTCACTTCCTCATCCGGAACGGGCTGGTTGCGAACGGCCAGTCCGCGGGCGGCGGCCAGGCGGACGGAGCGGGAAGGGTCGTCGAGTTGGTCGAGGAGTCCCGCCTCTCCCCGCTCGGTCCTCGCGATTCCGTCGGTGGCGCGGGAGCGAACCAAGGGGCTTTCGTCGTCCATAAGGTTTCGTAACGTTCGTTCGACGCGCTGGTTGGGCAAATAATTCGAGAGCAGCCCGGCATAGGTCGCTCTCCAGGCGGGAACCTCTTCGCTTTCGGTCAACGCCAGGAGGTCGTCCAGCGCAGCCGGGTCGAATTCGTAGGCAGCCGAGATAGCGCGTGCGCGCCGGCGTTGCGGGCTCTCCGCCAGTTCCTCGCCGTACCATTCTTCCGCCCATTCGATCGCCCATGCAACGCTTTCGTCTTTGTGTTCGTGGCAGTTGTTGCAGGCGTTGGGGATGCCGAGCTCCCTGGTCATAAGGGGATCCGGGTGAAGGAAACCGTGGTCGGCTCGCGGGTCGACCTGCATGTAGGTCGTCTTCGGCATGTGACACTCCACGCAGCTGTTGCCGGAACTGCCGGCCGGGTGACGGCTGTGCTCTACGGGATCGATGATCTGAGCGTCCATCAGGCCACCTGAGTGACAGCGCATGCACAGGAGGTTGTTTTCCACCGGAAGGATCGTCTCCAGGGTATGCGGGTTGTGGCAATCGAGGCAACTGACGCCGGCGTGTCCCATCCGGCTCATTTCAAAGGAGGCATAGACGAAAACCTCGTCGAGAATCTGTCCATCGGGGTAGTAGAGGCCCGGTTGATCCGGGAGCGAAAGCGCGAAGTGGTCGTCGTAGTGATCGCCGGGAGTGAAGTCGTCGGCGGTCAACTGGTCCCGGCGGGAGTGGCAGGCGGCGCAGCTTTCGGTGACCTGCTCGCTGCTGAGCTGCTCCAGGGTGCTGGTGTAATTTTCGTCGGCCCGTGCGGCTTCGACGTGATCCTCCAAGCCGGTGTGGCAGGAGGCGCAGGCCAGCCCCTGTTGTACCCAGGAGGAATGGTAAGCGTTTCCTTCGAAGTCGAAGCCCTTTTCGTATTCGGTCGTGTGACAATAGGCGCAGTTGGCGTTCCAGTTCATGCCCTGTCCGCTCCAGTGCCCCCATTCGCCGGGTTCCCGGTCTTCGCCAGCGAAGACGTCGAACCAGCGATCCTCCAAAACATCGTAAGAGGCGCTGATCGTCTGAACCTTGTTGCCGGGCAGGATGGTGAGGTATTGGCGAAGAGGCGTTTCGCCGATCACGCCGATCAGTTCGTGGGTGTCCACGCTCCCGTCGTCGTGGAGAACCCGGAGCAGGAACGTGCCGTTTTCTTCGCTGAGTTCGTAAACGACGCCGGACTCTTCGACCCGCCGGGTCGGGGTAAAGGCGTCGCGGTCGCGGGCGATCGAGATCGGCCGATTGGCGAGGTCGTGATGACTGCCTCTCCACTCTTCGACTTCGGCCGCGTGGCACTCGACGCAAGCGTCGGGGCCGATCCGTTCCAGGCGCTGCGGGTCGTGAGAGAAGGGGAAAGGGGAAGCGGCCAATGCTTCGTCGGGACGCGGCGTCGCGGGATAACCGGCTTCGTTTCCGTCGCCGCATCCCGCGAGCAGGGCGGCGACGATACCGAAGGCGAGGCGGAGAAAACGAAATGTAATGGCTCGATGGGAGGACACGTCAAGGACGGCTTATCAGGTTGAAGACCTCGGCTTATCCGAGTCGCGATTCGCTGGTGCGTACGTTTGAAGTTTTGGCGGATTTGGGGGGCGGATTCAATGGAAAACGTTTATTTCGGCGGCGTGATTCGTAACCGGATTGACCTTGCATCGAGCCTGCTTTTGGTTGGCGCTGATTGACGTCATGGGACCACCGGGCAAATGCATTCCAATTCGTCTGCTGACACTCACCGTGGGTGTGGTCGTGTTTATTCAAGCCGGCTGCGAGCGGGCCGAGCCAAGAACTTACCGTATTCCGAAAGAGGAGCGTGCGGCCGGCAACCAGGCGCCGCAACGAATGGCGGAACCCGTTCCCTCGCCGGGCGAGGCGTCGAGTTCGGACGGAATGCCGATTCTTCCCGGGATGCAACGGGAAGCTGAACGGGCGGAAAACTTGGTCTATACGGTTCCGGACGGGTGGGAGGAGTTTCCCGCGCAGGGAGTGCGCCAAGCCAATTTTAGGATCACGGAGGAAGACGGGTCCGCCGAAGTGACCGTCCTGGCGTTTCCCGGGGAAGTCGGCGGTCCTCTTGCCAACGTCAATCGCTGGGCCGGTCAGCTCGGTCTTGGATCCATCACCGCGGAACGCTTGGAGGAGATTTCCCAGCGTCACACCATCTCCGGCGAGGACGCCCTGTGGGTTCGGCTGGAGGGTGAGGACGAAAGAATCGTCGGGGCGATTCTGCCCTTTGGCGAGGGCACGTGGTTTTTTAAAATGCAGGGTGACGAAGCGACCCTACGCGATCACGAAGGGACGATGAAAGCCTTTTTGGATTCCGTTCGGCTGGAGGATCGGGCGCGGAATTGATGAAGCTTGTGGTCCAATTCTTTTCGTCCCTTCGATTGACGGTGGTCCTGCTGTCGATCTCGCTGGCCTTGATTTTTTTCGGCACGCTGGACCAGGCGGAGTACGGGATCTGGCACACGCAAAAGCTCTATTTTCAAAGCTTCTTTGTCGCCTGGGCTTACCCTGCGGCCTGGCCCGCCCACGAGCAGCTCCATTGGCTGCGCATCCCGATGCCGGGCGGCTACCTCCTCGGCGGCCTTTTGCTCGTGAACCTGGTGGCGGCGCACGTGACCCGTTTTAAGCTTTCGGCAGGGAAAAGCGGCGTGTTTCTCATTCATTTCGGCCTCATCCTGTTGTTGGTCAGCGAGCTGTTGACGAATCTTCTCGCGGTGGAAAGCCAAATGCCGGTCGATGAAGGAAGCCGCAGGAATTACTCCGAAAGTTATCGTGAAAACGAACTCGTCTTCATCGACCGAAGTCATACGGAGTTCGATACCGTCCACAGCATCCCCGTTTCGTATCTCAACCCCGGAACGACGATCGACGTGCCCGATACGCCGCTGTCGGTCCGCACGGTGGAATTTTATCCGAACGCCGAACTGGGGCGGTTCCCCGGGGGGGAGAGCCGGGGGATGGCGACGCGGGGCGCGGCCGTATCCATGGGGCTGGTGGTGACGCCGAAAGCGGTGACTTATGCGGAAGACGCGATCAATACCGTCACCGCTTATATCGAAATCATTGGTCCGGACGGCCCGCTCGGCACGTGGCTCGTCTCCAACGTGCTCGACGAGAGATTTCCCGCGCAGGTGGTCGAGTCCGGAAACCGCGCGTGGGAGGTGGCGCTGCGCTTTAAACGCCACTATTATCCCTTCGAGATCGAGTTAATCGAGTTTTCCCACGACCGTTATCCCGGCACGGAAATCCCGTTCAATTTCTCCAGTGAGGTCATCATTCACCACACGGATTCGAACAAAACCCGGAAAGCGTTGATTTACATGAATCACCCGCTTCGGTACGAAGGCCTCACCTTTTATCAGGCTTCCTTCGCCAACGATGACCGCACATCGATCTTTCAGGTCGTGCGAAATCCGGGGTGGCTCCTTCCTTACGTCAGCGTTCTCCTCATGGGGCTCGGGATGGCCGTTCAATTCGGAATCCATTTCATACGTTTTCTTCGCAAACGCCAGGGGACCGTATGAAGAAGCCGACTTTCCTGTTCCCTCTCGCCGTCGCGATTTTGATCGTCGTCCATGGCCTTCTGCCCCAGACGAACGATAGCGAGTTCGACATCAAGGCGTTTTCGGAGCTGCCGGTTCAAGTCGGCGGACGGATCAATCCGCTCGATTCGGTCGCCCGGAACACACTGCTCATTCTCTCCGCCCGTCAGAGAGTGATCACGCCCGAGGGGAAGTCGCTGTCGCCGATCGAGTGGTTCATGGATCTGACCATGCGCCCCGAAGTGGCGGACACCTACCGGGTGTTTAAGATCGAGAACCCGGATGAACTGGGGATCGCCGGTTTGGCTCAAACCGGGCAACGCTATTATGCCTTCAATGACCTGGTGCCTTACCTGGAGGAGATCACGCGCCTGTTTCGCGGCATCGAGTCCGATTCGCGACAGCGGTCGGCCTATGAAAAACAGATCGCCGAACTCTACGGCGGGCTGATCCGGTATCACCGGGTGATGCGCTCGTTTCATCCGATCGGGACGCCCGAGCGAATGGACCGGTTGACCGATGAATACGAAAACTACCTCGCTTTGGCCGAGCCCGCCCTCCAGGCCCTGCACCGGCGGCACTCCGGGAAGGACTATGACGCCGCGCTGCTGAACCGGTTCATGGCTTTCAGCGACGACTACAGCGAACTTTCGCGGACCGCCTACCTGCGGGTGGTTCCGCCTCCGGCGCCTGTGGATCCGATGGACGACTGGAAGAACGTCGGTTTGGAACTGGTCGATGTGATGCAAGGCAACGAACTGAGTTCGTACGTCATGGATTATTCCCGGCTGACGACCGCCTACCGGTCCGGTGACGCTGAGGCCTTCAATGCGACGGTCGCCGAGATGCGCGAGCGCTTCCGTGCCGACTTTCCCGGACGGATTGGACGGGTGCAATTCGAGCGGGCGTTCAACGGCCTGCAACCCTTCTCCCTGTCGATGCAGCTTTACGTATTCGTGTTTCTGACCGTATGCGTGGGCTGGCTGCGCTGGCCAAAGGAGCTCGGGCGGGCGGCTTTTTGGATTCTCGCAATTGCCTTTGCAATCCACACCCTCGGACTTCTCGCGCGGATGTATATCCATGCTCGTCCGCCGGTGACGAACCTGTATTCCTCGGCGGTCTTCGTTGGCTGGGGAGCGGTTTTGCTCGGTGTCGTGGTGGAAAAGTTTCACCGAAACGGCGCCGGCGCGGCGATGGCGTCGCTGGTCGGGTTTTCCACACTCATCGTGGCGCACCATCTCGCCATGAGCGGCGATACCTTCGAGATGATGCGGGCGGTTCTCGACTCCAACTTCTGGCTGGCGACGCACGTTGTCGTCATTACCTTCGGTTATTCCGCCGTGTTCCTGGCCGGGGCGCTTGGGATTGCGTTCGTGCTCCTCGGCCTGTTCGGCAAGCGCTTCGACAAAGCCGCGGCTAAGTCGATCGGCGGCATGGTGTACGGGATCATTTGTTTCGGGGCTTTTTTCAGCCTGCTCGGCACGATTTTGGGGGGGATCTGGGCCGACCAGTCGTGGGGGCGCTTCTGGGGATGGGATCCGAAGGAGAACGGGGCGCTCATGGTCGTGGTGACGGCGGCGATCTATCTGCACGCCCGGTGGGGCGGGATCCTTCGCGAGCGCGGCCTGATGGCGCTTGCTATTTTCGGAAATATCGTCACCGCGTGGGCCTGGTTCGGGACGAATCTCCTGGGAATCGGCCTGCACTCCTACGGTTTCACCGACGGCGGCTTTTTCTGGCTGTCCGGGTTCGCACTCAGCCAGCTCCTCTTTATCAGCCTGGCTCTCCTCCCTTGGCGTTTTTGGAACAGTCCCTTCGGACGGGAGAAATTCGGTGGTACTCGGCGGAAGCCAGGGGGTGTCATTGGATGAAGGAGAGAAAGTTTGGAGAATCGTGCGGGGGACGCGGTGGGCGTCATGTGGTGGGTCCGGGGAGCGGCAGATCCCCAGGCGCCGGGCGAGCCGATCAACTGGCCGGCGGATGTGCTGGCCGGAGAGCCTGGACCGCAAGGTTATCCCACGTTTCGCAACAGCGGACGAGCCCATTTTGTGTTTGCCGACGGGCACGTCGCGGGCCTCCACCCGGATGAACTTTCTCAGGGCCACTTTACCATTGAGTTCGGGTATGGATGGGAGGAGTCACGGCCAGGCAGACCGGGACGTTGATTGGCGGGCAACTTTACTTATAGTCCGTCAAGAAAGGTGAAAGGATCGCGTTGACCATAGTGAACGCCCGCTACGAGGAGGGCGAGTGCGCCGACCGTGCGGAATTTCCGGTGCAAAGCGGAAGCGTGGGGGACGTGATGAAAAGGCTTTACGGAGGCTGGCTATTCACTGATTATAGGAATCATAGGAAAGAATTCAATAAAGGTTGCACCAGTGAAGAAAAAAATCCAAGCGACTCCCAATAAGAAATCATCCACCTCCAATACGGCGGTTCAAGGAAGCGCGTTGATCGGATTGGCGGCAGGGCTGCTTTCCGTGAATGCGGCCGTTGCGTCGTCACCGTTGGAGGAGGTGCGGGGAAGTCAGCCGAACATCATCTTTATCATGGCCGATGATCTGGGGTATGGCGATCTGAGTGCCCTGGGCCAGACAAACTTTCAAACCCCTAATCTCGACAAGATGATGGAAGAGGGCCTGTTTCTGTCCGACCATTACGCCGGATCGACGGTGTGCGCGCCGTCGCGGGCGGCTTTGCTCACCGGCAACCACACCGGCGGCGTGTGGCAGCGGGCCAACTTCATTCCGGGCCCGCCACGCGAGCAAATCGAATTCCGGCGCGACCCTCACGATATCACCATCGCGACCCGCCTTCAAGAAGCCGGGTATCACACGGCGATGATCGGAAAATCGGGAGTCGCCTGCAACAGCGAGGACCCGGACCTACCCAATGACAAAGGCTTCGATCATTTCTTCGGGTTCTTGGCGCATCGAGCGGCACACCGGTTTTATCCGGAGGAATTGACCCGAAACGGGGAAACGGTCGTGTTTCCTCATAATGAAGGCCGCGAGGGCGAGGTCTACAGCGGGGACCTCTTTCTCGATGAAACGTTGTGGTACCTGACTGAATACGCCGAAGAGGACCGGCCGTTCTTTCTGCACCTGGCGTTGCAACAGCCGCACGCGGATTTGTCGGTTCCGGCGGAATTCGAAGTTCCGTTTTTAGGGAGGTTTGAAGAAGAATCGTGGGGGACCGGCGGGTATCGCGAAGCGCCGCATCCCGCCGCGACCTATGCGGGAATGGTCTTGTCGGTGGATCACACCGTCCGCCGCGTTCTTCAGAAATTGCGCGAACTGGGGATCGAAGAGGAGACGCTGGTTATCTTCAGTTCGGACAACGGCTCGTATTCAGAAGGCGGCTACCACTACAGTATGCACGATTCCAACGCGCCCTTTCGCGGCGGAAAGAGGGATCTGTATGAAGGCGGAATTCGCGTACCCACCATCGCCTGGTGGCCGGGAACGATCGAGCCGGGCAGCCGCACGGATCACGTTTCCGCCTTTTGGGATTTTCCTCCCACGGCTTTGGAACTGGCGGGATTGGAGGTGCCGGAAAAAATGGATGGCCTATCCTATCTTCCGGTTTTGCTGGGACGGGAGGATTGGCAGGAGCGTCACGAGTACCTTTACTGGGAATTTCACGAACGAGGGGGCCGCCAGGCCGTCCGTTACGGCGACTGGAAAGGGGTGCGTTTGAATGTGAACCAGGATCCGGATGCTCCGGTCGAACTCTACAACCTCGCTGAGGATATCGCCGAACGAAACAACCTGACATCCGAACATCCGGACCTGGTTGAGAAATTGAGGGGGTTCATGCGAGAATCCCACCAGGACAACGAACATTTCTCGATTTACAAATAGGCAGGCCGCAGACGCTTTGGCCGGTACCCTTCGGGGCGCTCTTCCGTCGCCCTTTTTTAGGCGGTTCCGGGTTCTTCCGGTAAGCGTTCCTTTTAGACATCTACCGCTCGTCTCCCGATTCGGCTACGGTGGCGGGGATGAGCAAGACACCCAAACGAGAAAAACGTAAACGCCGCAGCGGTGCGGAGATTGAAAAGATAATCGCCGCGTACCGAGAGAGCGGCCTCACCCAAGTGGCTTTTGCGAGGAAGCGTGATCTGAAGCTGAGAACGCTGAGAAAGTGGCTGGGAAAAGAACGGGTCATGCGTGGGCCGGCGTTTCGCGAGGTCAGGGTACCGGTCAGGTCGGGCGGGGAAACGACGATCCGATTGCCTGGAGGGGTCGAGATGGAGGTGCCTTCGGGGGTCGATTGTGATTGGGTGCTGAAGGTTGCCCGGGGGCTCTGGAAATGATGTTCTCGCAAAGCGCCGCAATGCGTGTGTTTCTGGCTCCGGGCGTTACCGACATGCGCAAGAGTTTCAACGGGCTTTACGCTTTGGTGCGAGGAACCCTTCAGGCTGATCCGACCAGCGCGCACCTGTTTGTTTTCTGCAACCGCCGTCGAGACCGTCTCAAGATTCTTTATTGGGATGGGAGCGGGTTATGGGTTTGTGCGAAGACACACGAAGGACAATACCCACATTGAGCCGAACTCTAAGCCGGCCTTGAAGCTGATTTATCCGTACCATCCCCTATTCGGGGAGAAAATCGACGTTTTTGGTGCGGCAGGAGGCAAGCGCGATCTTGTTTACGTACGCTTAAAGGATCGCAGTACACGGGGGATTCCCATGTGGATGTTTGACCAAGCCCGATGCACAGGAATCCATGAGGCCGTCGATCCCTTGGTGGAGGTCTCCGCGCTCCTGGATCTCTCGGAATTGCTTGAAAAGTAGAGCTCGGTAAATATCAGCGGTGATGAAACCGCGAATTCACCCGTCTCAAACACGCCCGGCGGCGAGTGCCCGTCAAACTCTTCTGATGTTGGATCCGCCGGTCCCGTTGGAATCGATACCGCAGCGGAACCGCGAAGAGTTTACCCTAACGTTGCAAACGTGTTCTGGAAAACGGTATATAAGATGCTTTTTTCCCGTAGGTTTTGAAAATTTTGGGCAATTTTCAAAACCTCACAATAAATGGCGTTTGCCAGAACACTAAATCGCACAAGCCCGCCGTGGCGGCGTTGGCCCTGCAACCGGCTCGCTCACGTACTCCAGTACTATCCCTGCGCCGGTTTTGGGTCCGCCTT
>SLOW01000282.1 GCA_007132315.1 Opitutales bacterium | reverse complement strand
TTGTCGGCGCCGTGCTTGGTCTTGCTGAACACCAGGGCGAGGCCCTCTCCGGATTCTCCCGCCAGCAGTTCGTCGAGCAGGCTGAGTTTCTGGTCGCGCGCCAGAAAACAGACTGCGTGTTCGACGTTGTCGGCGGTCCGGGTCGAGCTGGAGGACACGCTGACTTCCTCCGGGTCGGTCAGCAGGGTGTTGGCGACTTTGCGGACCTCGGGAGACAGGGTGGCGGAGAACAGCAGGGTCTGCCGCCGGGACGGCAACAGGCGCTCCACGCGGCGAATATCCGGAATGAAGCCCATGTCGAGCATACGATCGGCTTCGTCGAGAACAAAAATCTCGACCGCACTCAGATCGATGTGGCCCTGTTCGCAAAGGTCGAGCAGGCGGCCGGGTGTGGCGACCAGGACGTCGAGTCCGTTTTTGAGCGCCTTGACCTGGGGAGCCTGGCCGACTCCGCCGTAAACCGCGGCCAGACGAAGGCCGACATGTTTTCCGTATTTGCGGAAGCTGTCCGTCACCTGGATGCCGAGCTCACGAGTCGGTGTCAGGACGAGCGAACGGACCCGGCCGCGTTTGGCGCGGCCGGGATTCTCGTGCAGGCGATGCAGCATCGGCAACGCGAAGGCGGCGGTTTTTCCCGTGCCGGTCTGGGCGCACCCGAAGAGGTCGCGGCCGGCGAGCAGGTGGGGAATCGCTTGTGCCTGGATCGGCGAGGGCGTGGTGTATTCGGAATCGCGCAACGCGCGTTGCAGGGGGAGCGCCAGGGGCAGCTCCTCGAAGGATGATACGGACATATTGGTCTTGTTCTGTTTTGATGGCACCGGTGGCGGCGCGGTGGTTCGATGAGATACCGTGGTTTTCCCGCCGGTATCTCTCATCGATCAAAACCAAGCCCAGGAGTGAAACAGGGGTGTTGTTGAGAAACAAAAAACCCGGCGAGCCGCGCGCGGTTCGCTTCACTTCACCATGTGCACGGTAGAGGGCTTTGGAAGGAACGCAAGGATTAACTTGCATTATACGTCTGTAGCAAAGGCACGACCGTGGGAACACGAACAGGCAGAGAGGCCGTGTGTGGACGATGAGAGTACGAGAAGCTACGAAATCTGATCGGGGATGGTTTCCGGAACGCCACCCCCGGGCGGCGTTTCGGAGTGATTTTTCGTCGCCACGCGATAGAGATTCCGACACATTTCGGCCTGATTCAACATGGCGGACAAACCATTCATCTTTATCGGCGGAGCGGACGATTATCTGGTCGATCGGGCCGGGCGGGAGCGTTTCGGACAGGTGGCGGCGGAAATCGAGGATGAATTCGGCCGCGAGGTGATCGACGGTTACGCCAACAATGTGGATGAGGTGGAAAAAGCCGTTGCGCAGTTCAATCAGGCGGTGGGCACGTTGCCGATGTTCGGGGGGCGCAAGGCGGTTTGGTTCAAGAGTGTCTCATTCCTGGCCGATTCGGTCACAGGACGGGCCGAGGGCACGCTCAAGCAGGTGGAGCGTCTCAAGGAGCTTCTGAGCGGGGTGGATCCGGCCGCGGTCTCCGTCTTGATCACGGCTTCACCGGTCGATCGGCGCCGGAGTTTCCCCAAATGGTGTGAGAAATCGGCCGATTTTCAGTGGGTCGCCGGGGGCGGCGCGAAGGACAATCCCCGGGCGCTGCAGGAGCTGGTCGAATCGGAGTGCCGGGCGTTCGGGGTCCGAATCACTTCGGATGCCCTCGCCATGCTGACGGCGAAGGTCAACAACCACACCCGTCTGATGATGGAGGAGGTGCGCAAGATGGCCGCCTACCTGGGGGAGGAGGGGCGTGTGATCGAGGAATCCATGGTGGCGGAACTGGTTCCGGAGTTCGGGGAGGGGGACTTCTTCGAGGCGGCGGAAGCCTTTTTTTCCCGGGATCTCGCCTGGACGCTGGACGCGCTGAGGCGGCACTTTTTCGCGGGCCACGATGCCCGCGGTCTCATCACCACCCTGCAAAACCGCAACCGCCTGCTCATCCAGTTGCGCACCCTGCTCGACGCAGGCGAGATCCGCTCCGGCTACCGGGGGCTCGACAAAGCCGCTTTCGAGCAGGCGGCTCGTGCCCACCAGGAGGCCTTTGGCGATTCCGAGGCGAAGAACTCGTTCAATGTCTTCTCCCAGAATTTGTGGTACCTGGGCAAGCTGGCCGGAGGCGCCCAGGGGCTTTCGCTGAGGCGTCTGATCGATTTCCAGACCGAGTTCATCCGCGCATTCGAACAGATCGTCGCCCGGCCCAACGAACAGGAAGAGGTCTTGCGCGAGGTGGCGATCCGATGCCTCGGCCGGGAATAGCCGGGGACGGACAACGGATCGGCACGCCGCTGCTTGCGTCATCGCCCCGGGGGATCGATTTGGGATTGTCGCGGCAAAGGCGTTGCGGCGTAATGAATCACCATGAAAATCGTGCGCTACCTGGATCGAAACGGCCGCACCGGCTGCGGTGCCAAACAGGATGACGGAAGCTGTCTGCGGATCGACGGCGATGTTTTCGGCGAGTATTCGTTGACGGAGGAACCGGTCGAAGTGATGAAACTGCTGGCGCCGGTCACACCC
>SLOW01000031.1 GCA_007132315.1 Opitutales bacterium | reverse complement strand
TCGTATCCGCGGTCCAGGTGGTAAATCCGCTGCACCCACGTGTCGTTGTTGGCGGCCAGTCCGGCCAGCACCAGCGCCGCGCTGGCGCGCAGGTCCGACGCCATCACCGGAGCCCCGGAAAGGCGGGCGCCTCCTTTGACAATCGCGCTCGACCCTTCGATTGAGATGTCGGCGCCCATGCGCTGGAGTTCGGGGACGTGCATGAAACGCGACGGATAGATTTTCTCGGTGATGATGCTCAGGCCCGGCGTGACACTCATCAGTGCGGTCATCTGGGCCTGGAGATCGGTCGGGAATCCGGGGTGCGGGTGGGTGATGACGTCCACCGGTTTCATCGGGCCGTTCGAGCGGGTGCGCACGCTGTCGCCGTTGACGGCGATGTCGAGTCCGGACTCCTCCAGCTTGTCGAGCAGGGCGGCGAGGTGGTCGGGCCGGAGATTGCGGACGGTCACGTCGCCGTCCGTAATCGCCGCCGCCAGGATCAGGGTGCCCGCCTCGATGCGGTCGGGAATGATCGTGTAATCGCATCCGTCGAGGGCTTCCACGCCCTCGATCACCAGTTCGTGACTGCCGATGCCGGAGATGCGCGCGCCCATGGATTCCAGCATTCGGCAGAGATCGACGACTTCGGGTTCGCAGGCGGCGCTCTCGATTCGGGTTTTCCCCGGGGTCAACACGGCCGCCATGAGGATGTTGGCTGTGCCGAGCACGGTGCTCCCGTGCCGGCCACCGAGAAACACGTCGGCTCCGTTCATGCCTCGACCGTCAATATCGACGTAACCTTTGGTTATTTCGATATTGCAGCCGAGCTTGGTGAATCCTTTGAGGTGGATGTCGATCGGTCGGGGCCCGATCACACAACCTCCCGGCAGCGAGACGGAGGACTGCCGCAGGCGTCCCAGCAGCGGTCCCATCAGACAGACGGAGGCGCGCATCTTGCGCACGAGTTCGTACGGAGCCCGCGAAGACACCTCGCGCGCCTCGATTCGCCAGGTGTGCGGATCGAGGCGCTCCACACCGGCGCCGAGGATTTCCAGCAGTTCCGCCATGAAGCGGATATCGCTGAGGTCGGGAACGTTGCGGATGGTGCAGGGGCGGTCGGTCAACAGCGTGGCCGCGAACACGGGAAGAGCCGCGTTCTTGGCGCCACTGACAGCAACCTCGCCCTGCAGGCGGCGGCCGCCGCGAATATGCAAGACATCCATCGCGTTCAGTTACCCGGACGCCAGTCCTTGGGCGGTTGTTCGGAGGAGGACCCTTCCCACTGGAACTTGGACGAGGGCGACCCGCGGTCGCCGGACTTTTCCGGCGATGATTTCGGGGGTTCGCGTCGAGGCGTTGCGTTGCTCTCCCGTGAATCCCCGGAATCCCGTTGAGGGCGTGAGTCGCTCTCACGGGAAGCGCTTCGGGGCGTGAATTCACTGTCCTGATTGGCCGAACCCGGGGAACCTCCGGAGCGCGAGCGGTTGCGCCCGCCCCGGCGAGTCCGCTTTTTCTTGGCTTGGTCCCGGGAGCCATCGCCTTCGGAGCGGTTCGTCCGCTTGCGGGGAGAGGAGCCGCCGCGTTTCGGGCCTCCGCCAGATTGGTCGGCGCCCGAGGACTCGTCGGAAGGCGAAACGATGGAGCGCAGCCACCCGCCCACTTTGGCGAGAATGCCCTGAGGGGGCGTTTCGGCCACTTTTTTGCGCGGACGTCCGGACGATCCGCCCGGTTTGCGCCCGGAGGGCTTGCCTTCGGTTCTTTGGCGTTCACCCGAGCGATCCCGCGATCCGCCCCGCGATCGCTGCCGCCCGCCCTGGCCGCGCGACCGTTGTCCGCCGCCGCCCTGAGGCGTTTTTTGCTCGCTGGGCTCGGCGTCGGCTCCGGATTCGTTGCCGGCGTCGTCCTCGCGGGAACGGCTGCCCCGGCGGTTCCGGCCGCCGCGGCGGCGCCGGCGTTTGGGTTTGTCTTCCCCTCCGGTGGCGGAGTCCTCGGCGTCGTTGCCACCCTGTTTTCGGCCCGCGTCGGGTGATCCTCCCCGCTTTCGGTCCGCATGCGACGCGGTTTCGGCGGGTTTCCCGGCTTTTTCGGCCGGTTTGGTTTCCGCGGCGCCGACTGTGGCTTCGCTTTTTCGCTCGCTCGGAGCGGAGGTCTTCTCCGGCGTGTCGTCTTTCGGCGCGGCGGCTTTGGGCCCGCTGTCGCGGGAGGTTTCAGGCGCTGCGCCGGATCGCTCCGGTTTCGGTTTCGCCACAGCTCTACTGCGGTAGTCGGTCGAACCCGCGTTTCCGCCGCTCTTGGGAGCTTCGGAGGAGGTTTTTTCCGTGACGCCGGACGGCGGCGAAGCGCTCGGCTGCTTGTCGGAACCGGATTCGGCCGGCGGCTGTGCGCCGCCGGTTTTTTTGTCTTCGGAGGACGGGCCGGGGTAGGGTTTGCTGATCGGGGCGGGTCCCGGTACGGGAGCGCCGCCACTGGAGGCGGCGGGGCGCCGCGGACGGCGGCGGTTGGGAGGCCGGGAAGCGCCGGTGGGCGCGTTGGACTGTTCCGGGGTGTTTGGGGATTGGGCCGATTTCGGTTCGGTGTTCCGGTCTGAATCGGCTTGTTCTTGTTTTTGCTCTTTGGACTC
>SLOW01000028.1 GCA_007132315.1 Opitutales bacterium | reverse complement strand
GCTTGCCTTTCGATGTCGATAACTGCGTCGACATATTCTTCCTTGACAGTGTGGGTCATGCCCTGGGCGAAAGCCAAGTGGGCGTTCGCCACGGTCTGAGCCTCGATGCCCTGGGCGGCGTCGATCAGCAGCAGCGCGCCCTCACAGGCGGCGAGACTCCGGGAAACCTCGTAGGAGAAATCGACGTGGCCGGGGGTGTCGATCAGGTTGAAACGAAAATCTTCACCGTTGTTCGAACGGTAGATCATGGAAACCGGATGGCTCTTGATCGTGATGCCGCGCTCCCGCTCCAGATCCATGGAGTCGAGCAACTGGTCTTTCATCAGACGCTGATCGACCGTGCGGGTCTGCTCCAGGAGCCGGTCGGAGAGCGTGGTCTTCCCGTGATCGACGTGGGCGATAATGCAGAAGTTTCTAATATTCCGCAACTTCACCCGATGATACCCCCTTCGCTCTGGAAAATACCCTTCAGGTTCATTTCGAGCGCTTTCGGGTTCGGCGAATGGAGCAGACCGTCCGCCTTGCTGATCTTGCCCGCCTTGATCAGACGGAATAAATCCTTGTTAAACGAACGCGAACCGGATTCGCCCCCGCCGTCCATGATCGAGTTCAGTTTTTCAAACTGACCTTCCTGAATCACGTTTCGCGACACGCTGTCGCCGATGAGGATCTCGACGGCGGGAACCCGCCCACCGCCTTCCATGGCCGGGATCAGGCGCTGACAAATAATCGCCCGAATGGCGCCGGCGATCTGACGGCGCATCTGCTCCTGTTGGTCGGGCGGGAAAAACTCAAACAACCGAATCACCGCCTGGTGCACGTTGATGGAGTGCAGGGTGGTCAAGACGACGTGTCCCGTTTCCGCCGCCGCCAGCGCGGTTTCGAAGGTGTTCTTGTCGCGCATCTCCCCGATCAGGATCACATCCGGGTCCTGGCGGAGCGCCGACTTCAGGCCCAAGGAATACGAAACCGCATCCACTCCGATTTCCCGCTGATTGAAGACGCATTTCTCATCCTGGAAGTTGTACTCCATCGGGTCTTCCAGGGTGATGACGTGCTTCTCGATGTGACTGTTCATCCAGTTCAGCATCGAGGCCAGGGTCGAGCTCTTCCCCGAGCCGGTGGCGCCGCAGACGATGACGATGCCGTCCCGAGCCTTGCAGATTTTGGTAAGCACGGGCGCTTCAAGATTCAGGTCGGCGAAGGTCGGAATCTCATTCTTCACGTAGCGGAACACGATGCTCACCGTACCGCGCTGCCGGAACGCGGCGACCCGGAAGCGACCCATTCCGGGAACGGTGTGCCCGAAATCGACCTGGCCCTCTTCGTCCCAGTGCGCCTTAAAAGTCTCCGGCAACACCGATTCCAGGAAGTCCAGGGCCTGGTCTTCGGTAATTTTGTCCATTTCCACTTCCTGGAGGCGGCCCTCAATGCGCAGAATGGCGGGTTTGCCGGATTTCACGTGAACGTCGCTGGCACCGTTCTCGGCGGCCAGCGCCAGGAGTTCGTTAAAAGTTTGATTGCTTGATCCCATGACTTCGTGCTCTAAACGATTCTAAAAGGACTAAATAAGCTCGCATTTGCGGGCAAACGCAATTCTCAACTGCCATCATTTCTCAGGAAATACCAAACCCATGAGCACATTGACATTCACCGGCGTCATGACCGCGATGATCACGCCGTTTTCAGAGGGGAAATTTTCCCGGGACGACATGGCCGCGATCACCGAACAACAGATCGCGGGCGGCGTCAGCGGGCTGGCGGTCGTCGGCACGACCGGCGAAGCCTCGACTCTCAGTTTCGAGGAGCACATCGAAGCCGTGCGTTGCGTGGTGGAGACCGCGGCCGGCCGCGTCCCGGTAATCGCCGGCGCGGGTTCGAACTCCACCGCCGAAGCGCTGCAGCTGACAAAGCTGGCCGGTGACGTTGGCGTGGACGGGTTTCTGCACGTCGCGCCCTATTACAACAAGCCCACCCAGGAAGGCCTGTTCCGCCATTTTTCGGCCGTCGCGGATGCCACTGACAAGCCGATCGTGCTCTACTCCATCCCCTCCCGCTGCGGGATCGAGATCGGAGTGGAAACCGTCGTGCGCCTCCGCGGGCGTTACCCGCACGTCAACCATATCAAGGAGGCGGGCGGGTCCTGCGACCGGGTTGACGCCCTGGCCGCGGCCCTGGGGGACGAGGTCACGATTCTGTGCGGCGACGACAGTCTCACCCTCCCCTTCATGTCGCTGGGTGCCCAGGGCGTGATCAGCGTCGCCTCCAATTTCGAGGTTCCGGGGCTCGTCGCCATGGTCAACGCCGCGCTTCGCGACGATTACACCGAAGCCCGGCGGCTGCACCGCAAGTACCTGCCGCTGTTCCGCGACCTCTTCATCGAGAGCAATCCCGTCCCGGTTAAAGCCGCCATGAAGCGCGCCGGCATGATCCGCTCGGAGGAAACGCGCCTGCCCTTGGCGCCGTTGAGCGACGAAAGCCGGGCCAGGCTGGAAGCCACATTGGCGGCGTTGGAAAAGGAGGGTTGAGCCATGGCTTCTCGGATTTTGATCAACGGAGCCAAGGGCCGCATGGGAAACGCCCTGCTGCGGGCGGTCGAAAACGCCGGACACAAGACGTCCGCGGCCCTGGATCTGGGAGACTCCCTGGAGCCGGCACTAACCGAGTGCGACGTCGCCATCGATTTCAGTTTTCACGACGCCACCCTTCCCCTGGCCCGCGCGGCGGCGGCCGCCGGAAAGGCCCTGGTGATCGGGACAACCGGCCACACGGATGAGGAAAAGCGGGCCATCCGGGAGGCGGTCGCGCCCGTTCCCGTCGTCTGGGCGGGCAACTACTCGGTCGGCATCAATCTGCTCTATCACTTGACCGAAACCGCCGCCGGCATCCTCGGACTCGATTACAACGCGGAGATCGTGGAGATGCATCACCGCCACAAGAAAGACGCGCCCAGCGGAACCGCCGAAGGGCTGGTCCAGTCGCTGCAAAACGTGTTGGCGCTGGCCGACGGGGAGGTGCGGCACGGCCGGAGCGGTCTGACCGGCGAACGGCCCCGGCGCGAAATCGGCGTGCACGCTTTGCGGGGAGGCGACGTGGTCGGCGACCACACGGTCCATTTCGCCGGCGAGGGCGAACGGATCGAACTGACCCACCGCGCCTCGGACCGTGCGGTGTTCGCCAGCGGAGCCGTGCGGGCCGCCCTTTGGGTGATTGGACGCGAGCCTCGCATCTACGATATGCGCGACGTGCTCGGCATCGGCAAATCCTCATGATCGTCAGTCTGGAAGGCAAACTGGTCGCGTCCACACCGGTCAAGGCGTTGATCGAATGCCGGGGCATCGGCTACGAGGTCCACGTTCCGGTCACCACGGCGGAAAAACTTCCCGCCAACGGAAACACCGTCAAACTGCACACGCTCGCGGTTTACCGGGAGGATTCCCAGGCGCTGTACGGATTCGCCGCCGCCGCGGACCGCGATTTTTTCCAACTCCTGGTGGAAAAAGTTTCGGGGGTCGGACCCCGGGTCGCCCTCTCGATCATGAGCCGGCTTTCCCTGACCTCCATCCAGGCGGCGATTTCGAGCGGCGATGTCGGTCTCCTGGCCAAATGTCCCGGGATCGGCAAGAAGACGGCGGAACGGTTGGTGATGGAGTTGAAAGACAAGGTGGGCGTTTCCGCCCCGGCGTCCGTTTCGGCCTCCGCCGCGGCGCCGACCGCCCCGGCCGGGGCCGGAGCGTACCAGGACGCCATGCTCGCCCTGGTCTCCCTGGGTTACAAGCCGCCGGATGCCGACAAGGTTCTGCGGCGCGCGGCCGAGGCGCTCGGGCCGCAGGCTCCGACCGAAGATCTCGTCAGAAAAGCCCTGGCCGGCGAGTGACCGGCGATCGACGGCACGCTCACTCGCCGGAGCGAAAATAGCGGTGGAAGGCATCCGGCAGAAATTCCACCAGGTAAGAGTAACGTCCGGCGAAATCCCGGGCGATTCGGGTTTCCGGTTCGCCGTCTTTGATCCGGATGCGCTCGATCCGGACGACGGTTCCGGCTTCGACACCGACCCGCGCCTCCCCGCTCTCTTCGTCGCTCGCCGCGCTCCCCGCGGCGAACCGCAGTTCCGCCGTGCCGGACCCGTTGTCGCGTTCCATCCAGGTCCGCTCGAAGACAACGATCCGCGTTTGCCGCCCGAATCCGTTCCAGTAATCGTCCCCGCTCCCGTTCTCATCGCGGGTCAGCAGAGCCCAGAGCATCCGCCCGTCCCACCTGCCGAGTTCCCCGACGACGCGGTCACGCAAGGTCCTCTCGACGGCGGCGCCTTCCTCCCTGAGCCCGTCGAAGCGGAAAACGGTGCGGAATTCCGATTCCTCGAGAATTTCCATCCGGTCCAACTCGGCCTCGCGGAGGCTGATATCGGCTTCGGCGATGGCCCGGTTCATCGCCACGGTCTCGGTCTCGCTCAGCATCAGGGCCTCGGCGACGGCGTCGCTCAGACGTCCGTCGGGACGGATAACCGGCTCGCTCAACCGCAGCAGGGCCGATTCGGGAATGATCCGCAGGCCCGCCTCCTCGAGAGCCGTCATCATGAGGTGGAAGTCGGGCTCCGCCGTTTCAATGGAGAGCTCGATTCCCGCCAAAGGCTCCGGCCGTTCCGTTTCGCCGGACGCCGGGGCATCGCGGAAAGCAAACACAACGCCTCCCCATCCGATAGCCAGCCCGCCGAGCGTGGCCAGAGCCGCCGCCACCAACAAACCCGCCCGGGGCTTTTCCAACACGTCCCTCATCACAAATTATTCGCCCGCTCCGGCATCACAACCCCGGTTGTTCGAACTCCCTCCGAGCCCCGCCGGACTTACAGGGAGGCTACCACGACTGGCAGGCCGCGGAAAAGCGTCAAATCTCGTTAAATAAGGTCCTCGGCTCGAAAAAGACGGTGGCGTTCCGACCGTTTTCCCGTACAGTATTCTTCAGAGTTCAGGACGGGTTGCCGGCAACGGTCCGTCTCGACCGCCCACAGCAGGGGCCGGCACCATCACTCAGGAACCAGTCACAATGAGCCTTTCGAGCAAACTTCACCACGACCATCCCCGATCTTCCCGGCGCGGCTCCGCGCTCCGGAAGAGCCTTCCACTGCTGCTCGCGGTTCTGATTCTCCCCGCCGCCGCTTACGGCCAGGGCGCCCGCGGCGGCGCGGCGGCGGAAGGAGCCGTGCTCGACCGCCTCGAATTGCGCAGCATTTTCGCCATGGGCGGGTCGTCGCAGTTCAGTTTGCACGATCCGGTGCGCGATCTGAGTTTTTGGATATCCCTCGGCGAGACGCGGCACGGGATCGAAGTGACCGAATACCACCGTGAAACGGATCGCGTTGTGGTGCACTACGAGGGCCGCACCCGGGCCATCGGCTTGAGTGACGCCGAGATCGTTCCCCTGGAGGAAACGGCCGACCCCGAAAACGACGGCGGCGCGCGCTCCGCCTTTGACACCGAACGCGGCGATCAACGCAACCCGGAGGAGCGGATGCGCGAGATCGTGGAGATGTGGGAACGGGAAATCGAAGGCAACCCGCGGCTCCGCGAAATCGACGAGCACATGAACGAATACTACCGGGAGTTTCAGAGCGTCCGGCAAGCCATGTGGAACACGACCGACCACGACTCCCCCGAGTTCCAGGAATTGCGCGAAAGGCGACGGGAACTGCGTGAGGAGATGCAAATATTGAACCGTTTGACTCAACGGGAAACTGCGGAAAATCCGGCTTTTGAGGAAATCGACCAACGCGCCCTGCTCGCCACCCTTCGGTCCCGCCACATGCAACGCGATCCGCAAGGGGAGGAATGAATTTTCCCAAGCGGCTTTCGTGAGGGAGTCCGGGATGCGTCGGTTCGCGTGAGGACGGCCGGCGGGGGCCGTCGGAGTGTCACTTGTCCATGGACCGGATCAGTATCAGAAAACGCCCGAGCGGCTACCCCGTGATGCACCAGAAGTGGGGCAAGCTCCTCTTCATTCACTGGCGGGTCCCCTTCCCCACGGTTCGCTCCCTGGTTCCCGATTCCCTTTCCATCGACCTCCACGAGGGCGCCGCGTGGATCGGGGTAGTTCCCTTCACCATGTGGGACGTCCATCCCTCGCTCACACCCGCACTCCCGGGTCTGAGCGCCTTTCATGAATTGAACGTCCGCACCTACGTCCACCGCGACGGCGTGCCGGGTGTTTACTTCCTCTCCCTCGACGCCTCCCTCCCCCTCGCCGTCTGGGCGGCCCGGCGCTTCTACCACCTGCCCTACTACACCGCCCGAATCCAATTGCGCGAAAGCGCCGGGGAAATCGATTACCACTCGCGCCGCGTCCACAAGGGCGCCCTTCCCGCCGGCTTCCGCGCCCGCTGGCAACCCACTTCTCCACTGCCGCCCACTGAACCCGGCAGTCTGGAATTCTTCCTGACAGAGCGCTACTGCCTCTACACCGAACACCGCGGCCGCCTTTACCGGTGCCGGATCCACCATCCACCCTGGCCGTTGAATGACGTCCGGCTGGATGAACTGGACACCGACCTGCTCGCCTCGCACGGGATTCCCGAACCGGACGAACCCCCGCTGCTGCACGCTGTCAATGCGATCGCCGTCGATATCTGGCCGCTGAGTCCTGTCGAGGCGTTTTCGCGCACCCGCAGCATGCTCCGGCGCATTACCCCCGACACCGGCCCGGAACCCGGGCGGAGACCGATTTGAACGTCGCCCGCGGAACCAGGAATGATTCCCGCCGCGTCACCCATTGACGAACGGTTGACTCCGAAGCAAAAGGCGCTCTACATAATCGGCTCGATGCAAGCCGATTCCAATGAGTCTCCTTCTTTGCGCTACCGCCGCGTTATTCTCAAACTGAGCGGAGAAGTTCTGCGCAGCCCAAACGGCGGCGAAGCCATCGATCCGGACATTCTGGAACAGGTCAGTCGCCAGATCAAAGAAATCTACGATTTGGGCGTCGAAATCGGCGTGGTGATCGGCGGCGGCAACATTTTCCGCGGCCTCGCGGGCCAGGGCCGGGGCGTTGACCGGACCACCGGGGACTACATGGGCATGCTGGCAACGGTCATCAACGGCCTCGCCTTCATGGACTGCCTGGAGAAGATGGGAGTCGTCACCCGGGTGATGAGTTCGATTCCAATGAATCAACTCGCCGAACCGTTCATCATGCGCCGGGCCGTGCGCCATCTGGAAAAAGGCCGGGTCGTCATCTTTGTTTCGGGAACCGGTAATCCATATTTTTCGACCGACACCACCGCCGCGCTGCGGGCCAGCGAGATCGGCGCCCAGGTGCTGCTCAAGGCGACCAAAGTGGACGGCGTTTACGACAAGGACCCCACATCACATCCCGATGCGGTCCGCTACGAGGAACTATCGTTCATTTCGGCCCTTAAACAGCGCTTGAACGTCATGGATTCGACGGCCTTTTCCCTCTGCCTCGACAACAACGTCCCAATCATCGTTTTCAACCTCAACGAAGAACACGCCGTCCGCCGCGTCGTTCAGGGCGAGAAAATTGGCACTCTGGTGCACAATATTTAGCGACATACAACAAAACCAAACGAATCCAAAATCTTAATACTATGAGCGACCATCCCGTCATCGAATCCATGACCGCCAAAATGCGGAAAACGGTCGAACACACCTTGCACGAGTTCAGCTCGCTGCACACTGGCAAAGCGTCCCCGTCCATGGTCGAAGGCATCCACGTCCAGGCCTACGGCAGCAACATGCGCCTGAAGGAGATCGCCGCCATCACCACGCCCGATTCGCGCACGATCCAGATCCAGCCCTGGGACAAGTCCGTCATCAAGGACATCGAAAAGGCCATCCAAACCTCCAAGCTGGGAATCACTCCGGCGATCGACGGAGCGGTGATCCGGCTGCCGATTCCGGAGTTGAGCCGCGAGCGCCGGCAGGAATTGACCAAACTCGCCCAGGGGATGGCCGAGGAGGGCCGCGTCGCCGTCCGACACGCGCGGCGCGAAGCCCTCGATTCGCTCAAAACTCAGCAGAAGAACAGTGAGATCTCCGAAGACGACCTGAAACGTTTCGAGAAGGAGGTTCAGCAGCTTACCGACAAACACATCGCGGAGATCGACGAGCATTTCGAACACAAGGAAAAGGAGTTGATGGCGATCTGAAACGGTCGCTTTTCCTCCCCGCGCTCCGGCCGGTACGCCGGAGCAGATTTCCATGCAACAACCGTTCCCTCTCAATCCCCGGCGCGTCGTCGTGAAGCTCGGCACGGGGATACTCACTTCGGAAGCGGCCGGGATCGACACCGGGCGCATCGCCGAGATCTGTCGCCAGCTCCACCAACTCATCGACGCCGGTACCCGTCCGATCATCGTCAGTTCCGGCGCGGTCGGTCTCGGCATGGCTCGCCTGGGGCTGAAGCGCCGGCCTCGCCGCCTGGAACGTCTGCAAGCCTGTGCCGCCGTCGGTCAAAGTGTCCTCATCCAACTCTGGCAGGACGCGTTCCGCCCGTACGACCGCCATGTGGCCCAACTTCTCCTGACCCGCGATGATATCCGCTCGCGCCCGCGGCACATCGCCGTCCGGCACACCTTCGAACACCTCCTGAGCGAGAGCATCATTCCGGTTGTGAACGAAAACGATTCGGTCAGCGCGGAGGAAATCAAGTTCGGCGACAACGACGTCCTCTCCGCCATGGTTGCCAGTCTCACCAGGGCGGATTTCCTGTTCATCCTGTCTACGGCACCGGGTCTGATCGACCGCGAGGGCGACGGGCGGATCGTTCCGGTGGTCGAGAAACTGACCCCCGAGATCGAACGAATGGCGGGCGGAACGACGAGCGCGACCGCGGTCGGGGGTATGGTGACCAAAATCGAGGCGGCGCGCATCGCCACACGCTCGGGCTGCGGCGTTTTCATCGCCTCGGGTGCCGAATCCGATATCGTGCCACGGCTCTTGCGCGGCGACGGTCCGGGAACGTTTTTTGTGCCGAGCGGCCTTCCCATGGAAGCGAAAAAGCGTTGGCTCGCGTTCTTCGAGAAACCCCGGGGAACGGTGATCGTCGATGAAGGCGCGCGCCGGGCGCTCCTGGAAAACGGTTCCAGCCTCCTGGCCATCGGCGTGCGGGAGGTGGACGGAGATTTCGAGCCCGGGGAAGTCATCAACGTGGCCTCCCCGGATCGCCGGCCGTTCGCCCGCGGAATAAGTCGCTACTCCGGAGCCGAGATCCGGGATATTCAGGGGCGCAACGCCGACGAACTCAAACAACGCTTCCCCCGGCGCAAACGACTCGAAGTGATCCATCGCAACGAATTCGTCACTCTGAGCTGAATAACGGCCGGGTACGCCGTTCAATCTCACCCGGACACGGGAAGGCGGCGCATCGGTTTCAGGAACGCCGAATCCCTGTAAGCGTCAACACCCGCCAAACGCTCCGAAAATCGTTACATCTTCGCCCAATGGCCGGCCTCTCCTCGTTTATCCGGCTGAGTTTCCATTTTCAGGCATCAACCAACGGCGGAACCGGGTGACCTGGTCCGGGGACCCCAGAACCAGCAGGACTTCGGCCGGATGGATGCGGTCGTCGCCCGCCGGATTGACTTCGACCCGGTTGCCGCGCTGGATGCCCGCTACCTGAACTCCGGTCAGTCGGTTCACGTCGAGTTCCGCCAACGATTTTCCGGCCCGCGGTGAATCGAGCGGCACCACGACCGTTTCCAATTCGACATCGTCCAGGGCGACCGTTGCCCTGTCCTCGTCCTCGCGCTCTTCGGTCAGAACCCGGCGGGCGGCCTCGATCTGATCTTCGCTTCCGAGCAGGAGCAGCCGATCGCGAGGATAGAGGACGGTATCGGGACCCGGATTGCCCACCACGAATCCCTGCCGATCGAGCCCCACAATCGAACAGCCGAACCGGGTGCGCAGAGCGAGGAAACCGATTGTCCGTCCCCCGCACGCCGATTGGTCCGGCAAGACACATTCTCCGATATTGAGGTGGAAATCCTGGCGGCGCCGCAACCACGGAGGAAGGGTGCGCGAAGACTTGCGATAGCCCTCCGTCATCAGATCCTGCAGTTCGATCTCAAACTGACTGTGGATGAACGTGAGCCGCCTCCGGAAGAGTACCACGGCCAGCACCGCCATCCCGATCAGGGCCACAAACACCCAGACTGAAGCGGCGCCCAGCGGCAAGAGAGCCCACAACCAGAACAACAGGGCCAGCGCCGCGGTTGTCTTGATCAGCCGTTCGACAATGAACGGAACCACCTTTTCGCGACGCCCTCTGCTTGTGACCTCGGCAACCAGAAGGGCGACGGTGGAGATATTGCGCCAGGTGGCGTATAGGGGGAAAATGCCGATTCCTCCCAGGGCTCCCCAGAACAGAACTGCGGTTCCGTAGCG
>SLOW01000006.1 GCA_007132315.1 Opitutales bacterium | reverse complement strand
CTGGCTGAAGCGGCGCGCTACGATGGGAGCACCTTTTGAAATATTTTGCGCGTTTCGCGCAAGATTTCAGAAATAAGGGACTAACCGGGGGGCGGGGGCGGCAATGAGCGCCCGGCTTCAATTGCATTAAATGGTTCATGGTGATTCTCCTGATCAGGCTTCTCTGATGTCTTCCCGGTCGCCTGAAAAAACCTGTGGCTGCTCGGTCTCTGCCCGGGGTTGTAGTCGATTCTTCCGGCAGTCCGGACTCCTCCGCCGCATAGTTGACGTTATTGATGGGATTGAAGGGCTGATAGGCCCATCCGCGCTGGTCGCCATAATGGGCGAAGTGGCCGTGAAGGCGGAGCGAATCTGTGCCCATCTGAGAAATCCGTGGTTGAAGATTGGTCCTTGGTTCCGCTGCCTTACCCTTCGTGCTCTTGGTGGTGAACCTTTGTTCCGGCTCTGAGGACGGGCTGGTTTGTCAGGCGGTTGGGGACGCCGTCTGAAGAGCGGCGCTACGGTTCAGTCGAGCGCCATTCACCCTATTTCGGGTGAGGCGTTTCGGCAAAACGGCGGTAGTGGCGGGAAATTCGCGCGTCGCGGGCGTCGCCGGAATGCACCAGGATGCGGTAAACGAAGGTCATGGAATCTCCTTCGCGCAGGGTGTGACCGCCGTCGCGGTCTTCGCCGCCCACGGAGCGCGCCCCGAACGGGTTGGCCGCCGCGAGACCGTAGTCGCGCACGTGCCAGAAGGTCGGGTGCCGGAAATTGTCGGGGTGATCGAACAGGGCGATGCCGCGCACACCGTGGCCTTCGATAGGACCGGAATAGTCCATCCAGGGAGAAGGTTCTCCGTAAACGTGGGCTTCCCCCTGCTCCCCTTCGGCATTCGTCAGCACACCGGCGCGATTCCCTTGGATTTCAGGGCGAATCCTGAAGGCCATCAGTCCCTCCTTGTCGTCGCCGAACACCACATCCCCGTAAGCGGCCTCCAGTCTGGACATGACATCGATCGTTCTCGCCGCGGCCGACGTATCGTAAAAACGCAGTTCCTGGCGCTCCCGCAGGACCGGCTCGGCCTCGCGGTTCAACCATTCATTGTGCAGGCGAATCCAGGCATGATCGTCGCCCTTACCGGTTTCCACCTCGCGGGTGCGGATGGTTTCGTTGTGCCAGTGATCGTAACCGTTGACATCACCGTAGGTCAAAAACAGGGAACGGTGGTGCGGGTGATCCTCGCTCGCCGGTTCATCGGTGCCCATCGGATAATTACGCGTCACCCCGACGCCCCCTTCCGCCTTCAAAGGCCAGAGAAAGGGCGTGCGCGCCTCGTCGCCGTAGTGGAGTGTGGTGACGTGTTCGCCACGCACGGCCACCTGGATCGTGCCGGACTCTGCGTCGTGATCCAGGTCCACACGCGGATCCGCCGCGCGGGCCGGCAGCGTTACGATTAACATTGTGATCAGGACAACCGCCGTCGCAACGGATCTCCCAAAACAATTCATCGTCGGCATTTTCATAAAACACTCCTCAGACCCTCTCCGGCAGGCCGTAGGCTTCTCTGCGATACGGATTCAGAAAACGATTGGCTTCCGGACTGTTGGTGAAGCGTTCGGTTTGCGTGTCCCATTGCAGGCGCTGCCCGGTTTCTCCGGTTATTTCGCTTACCCAGCGGGCGATGTTGGCGAGGTGGCAGAGACTGGTGGTGCGATGCCCGATTTCGACATCGGCACCGGGAGCGCGGCGTTCACGGATACAGTTGAACCAATCCTGAAGAATGTCGTTCTCCAGTGCGTATTCAAATCCCTGGTACAACTCAATATCCGCGTTCTCGAGCCGTCTGCCCATCAATTCGGCCGGCTCCGAACTGAAGCCGTCCCGGGTGATGTTGACGGTGCCGTTTTCACCGATGACGTTGACCTCGTTCCACCGGCCTTCCCGGGAGAACTCCATAACGAGACCGCCGGGATATTTCATGAACACCTGCGGCGAGCGCGGTCCCTGCTGACGGCCGCCGGGATCTTCCGGGGTGCTGACCATCTTCTCAAAGGGATCTCCCTCCACCCAGACTTCCTCGGGACCGGATTCGTCCATGCCCAACGCCCACTGCGCCAAGTCGAGGCCGTGGCTCCCCCAATCGGTCATCGAGCTTCCGGAAAAAGGCCGCAGGGAAACCCAGCTCGGATTGCTGCGGTTGTCCCAGACGGCGAAATTGTACGGTGGCTTTTCCGCCGGTCCGCACCACATGTCCCAGTCGAGACCTTCGGGAATACGTTCTTCTGGAAAGTCGGGTTCCATGGGACTGTGGTAGTTGTGGGCGACAATGCGCTCGATGTTTCCCAGCACTCCGTTGCGCACGTATTCACAAGCCCGGTGCGCGTTGCGGTGCAGGCGCCCCTGAATACCGGTCTGCAAGACCCGGTCGTACTTGCGTACCGCCTCCACCATCCGGCGGCCTTCCACGATGGAATAGGTCAGCGGTTTCTCGCAGAAAATGTCCTTCCCCGCCTGCGCGGCGTGGATACAGTTCAGTGCGTGCCAGTGCAACGGCGTGGTAACGACCACCGCGTCGATATCCGCGCGGTCGAGCATTTCCCGGTAGTCCTGGTAAACCGCCTCCACATCCAGCGACTCCGCGACTTCTTTCGCACGCGGCAGATAAACATCGGATAACGCGACCACGCGACACTGGTCCGAAAACGCCTCACTGGAAAGTCTTCGTGCCAGGTAACTTCCTTGATTGCCCACGCCGATGACCCCGATGGCGATGCGACTGTTGGCGCCCGGTTCACCGTTCAAGCCCAGAACCCGCCCGGGAAGAATCAGCGGGGAGGCGGCCATGGCCGCTCCCGCGATTGCGCTTTTTCTGAGAAATGAACGGCGATCCATTCTGTCTGCGTCTTTCATAAGAACTTAAATTGAAATGAATGTGAACAGAAACGATCCGCCGCCCTGAAAACGGCGGTTGAAATTTCATCCAAGAGGACACGTGCCCGGACGTCACGCCTAAACTGACATGACAAACAGGCGGGCACACGGTGATCTTATCGTTGAACGGGTATCCCATGCGAGTTCAATGGTTTATTCCAAGTGCCAATCAGCCGCTTCTTCGGGACTATCTCAACTCCACATGCGAACCCGGCGTTAAAACGCCGGACTATTTTCACTCGTCACTCCGGGACGAAGAATGGTGCGTGTAAGGTCCAGGCTCCCGCGGCCGCTGCGGTCGTGTCAGCCGCGTTTTTGCTTCGGGGTCGATTTGGGTTGGGGTGTCCAGACATAACGGAAGGGTTTTTCACTCCAGACGGGGCCGGCGTAGCCGATGCCGATGCGGGGGGTGCGTTCGATTTCGCGACGGGGGACCCGGAGGCCGCGATCTTCGACCCACAATCCCGTAGCCGGATGGGCGGGGCGGCGATCCTGGTCCCGGGTGATTCCGACAAACCGGGTCAGACGGCCGGGGCCGCTGACGTGACCGGCGCCGCGAACGAGCACTGCGGCCGGGTAGGATTCGGGACCGGTCACGATATTGAGGAGCCAATGCACGCCGTAACAGAGGTAAACGTACCAGACGCCGGGAGCACCGAACATGACGGCGTTGCGCGGGGTGCGACCGCGGTGGGCGTGGCAGGCGCGGTCCTTCGGGCCGTCATAGGCCTCCACTTCGGTAATGGGCAGCGCAACCTCCTTCCCGTTCAGGCTGGCGACGAGGTGTTTGCCCAGAAGCTGCCGGGCGACGGTCAACGTGCCCCGTTGGAAAAATTCCGTCTTGAGAATCCGTCCTTCCACCATGACTCCCGGGACTTAAAAAGCCACCCTAACCCCGGCGTGGGCGAAGGTGGGCGCACCCTGGGTGACCAGACCGTCGCCGCTGATGCCGTCGGGATAACGCTTGTTGAACAGATTCCGGACTCCGACAAAAACCTCCGCCTCCGGGCTGACCTGACGCGAGGCGTGCAGATCGACGACCGTGTAGCCGCCCAGTTCCCGTTGATTCAGGTCGTCTTCGTATTGCGGGCCGTTGTAACGGACGGTAACGTCGAGGTCGAACACCGCCGGATGGGAGACCCCGACGCCGCCCACCAGGATGTGCTCGGGGGCCTGGGCCAGGCGGTTGCCTTCGAGTTCGGGTTGATTGGAGGCTTTTTCAACCGTTCCGTAAGAGAACCCGTAACGCGCGAAGGTCCGCCACCATTCGTCGAAACGGTAGGTGATCTCCGCCTCGAATCCTCGGATCCGGGCCAACCCGAGGTTCTGCCGCTGCCGGTCGCTGCCGCCCATGGCGTTGTCGCCGATCGTGACGTTGGCGACGGGATCGTTCACTTCGTTCCAGAAGGCCGTGACACTCACATGGACAGGATCGCCGACATCCTGGTCGAGACCGATCTCAACCCCCGTCAGCCGCTCGGGCGATAACTCGGGATTGGCGAAGGTGCGGTCCACCCCGACCTGGAAGGGGCGGTACAGCTCGTTGACGGTCGGAATCCGAAATCCCTGGTAAACGGCCGATCTGAGTGTCGTCGCCGGGACGGGCCGGAAAAGCATCCCGGCTCGCGGGGTGAAAACGGTTCCGTCGCGGTTCAGAAACGAGGTCCGTTCGTCCGGATCGTCATCGGGAAACCCCTCGGAGAATCCGTCGAACTGCCGCCAGTAGTCGCCGCGGACTCCGGCGGAGAATTGCCAGCGCGCATCCGGTTCGTAAATCGACTCGGCGAACACACCCGCCAGGTATTGCTCCCCGCCCGCCCGGCGCTCGAAGAAGGGACTGCGCTCGTTGGTGACCCCGCGCACCCAACGGGAATCCGCTCCGAGCGTCAAACGTGAATTGCCGCCGGTCTCGCGGGTGGTGCTTACCCCGGAGCCGAGGGTGCGGGAGGGAATGGCGTGCTGATCCAGGACCAGGGATTCGGAATCGCGGTCGTCGTTTACCGACGAAAAGGTGCTCGATCCCCGGCCCCGCTCGCCGAACAGACTGAACTCCCAGCTCGACCCGTCCGGCGCGGTTCCCTCCAGCTTCGCGCTCATCCGCCCGACCTCGTAATCGTTTCCGGTGAGCGGGGTGCCGTTGCCCCGGTTCTCCTCGAACCACCCGCCCCGCACAGTCAGCCGGGCGCCATCGTGCACCACGTATTCAACGGCCCCGTTCAGGAGCCAGTGCCGCGACCAGGCCTCCGTATCGACCTCGCCGCGCTGGTCCTTCCTGACCCGTTGGTAACCGCCGGTGCTGAAATAGCGGCCCTCGATCGAAACCCCGACCGGACCGGTGACCTCGCTGGCGTAAAACGAGACCCGTTCGGTGTCGCGATTGCCCCGGCTGGCGGTCGCCCGAAAACGTCCCGGCTCCGGACGGCGCGGAATCAGGTGCACCACCCCGCCCAGGGCGGTGTTCCCCCAGACGGTGGATCCACCGCCGCGGACCACCTCGACCCGTTCGACGTTCTCCAGGTCCATTCGGCTCCAGTACACCCAGCCCCCGAAAGGATCGTTCATGGGCAGACCGTCGTGGAGCACGAGCGAACGGCTCGCGCCGGAGGGGCCGATGCCCCGCAGCGAAACGCCCTGGGTGGTCGGGTGGGCGACCAGACTGCTGGTGCGGCGAAACAGGCTGAACCCGGGAACATCCCGCAGAAAATCGTCCGCCGTCAGGGCCGGTGTTGCCGTCAGATCGGACTCGTCGAAATAAGCGACGTTGACCGGCGTGTGTGCGGGGTCCTGGGGCAGCCGTCCGGCCGTAACCACTACCGGTTGGTCTTCGATCGGTTCCCGGGCGGGAACCTCCGGCGCACCCGCCGCCGTCATGAGCAGGCCGACCAGAACCGCGTGGGCGGCACAGCGCCGCCCCGATCCCCCCGGAAAGCCCGCCGGCGAAGTGCATTCGTTGAACTGTGGTGTCATCAATACCTCGTTTGGGTTGTTCGCCTCCCGCTAAAATGATCGTCAACTCACCGGGCCGAATCGCCTTCCCGGACGCATCCCGGCACCCTGTCAACTCTCGGCCAGCACGGCGTCGATTTCCTCGATATTCCGGCGTTTCACCTCGTCGGGAAGCAGCGCGACCTCGAAACCGTTGCGGGCGATGGCGGCGAGCTCGGCGTGGGTGAACCCGAGACTTCCGGCCAGGGCGGCGTATTCCTGTCGCAGGGTGTTTCCGAAAACGGTGGGGTCGTCGCGGCTCAACGTACAGCGCACCCCGGCGTCCACGAGAGCGCGGATCGGATGCGCCTCCATCGATTCGACCGCGCGCAGCTTGTAGTTGCTAATCGGGCACACGTCCAGGGTGACTCCGTCGCGGGCCAGCCGGGCGACGAGTTGTGGATCGGCGGTGGCGCCGATTCCGTGCTCGACGCGCTCGACCCGGAGGAAGTCCAGGACCTCGCGGACGGATCCGGGGCCGGTGAATTCGCCGGCGTGGGCTTTGGTCAATTTGCCGGCCTGGCGGGCCTCGGCCCAGGCCCGGGCGTTCCATTCTTCGAGGGGTTTCTCCTCGGAACCGTGAATATCCACCCCGGCAAGCCCCCGCCAGTTGGGCATGTCGTCGATCACGCCTTTCAGAGCGCCCTGGTAGTGATCGCGCCAGATGCCCATGAACACGCGGACTTCGAAATCCGGCGGCGCCGCCTCCCGGATCGCCTGCACGATCTCCTCGCCGGGCACGCCGAGGTGTTCGATGATCCCGATGTGGAAGCTGGTTTCCAGGTAGCGCACGTTTTCGGCGCGGAGTTCCTCGATCACCGCCCGGGCGGCCTCGTGATAACGTTCCGCCGAGGTGTACCAGTCGAGTGCCAGGGCGAAAAGATTGTCCTCGAACTCCTGAAAACTGCCGAACCGGAAGTCTTCGTGCCAGAAATCCGGGGTTTCCGGGAATTTGCCCGGCCGCAGCCCGGCCACCATCCGGTAGGGCACGGCGGCTTCGATGTGGAGGTGGGTTTCGGTCTTCGGCAGGCGCCGGATAAACTCAGCGGTTTCGGGCCGGATGCGGGTGTTCATTTCCTGGTGAGGTAATCCGGATTCAGTTTCTTCAGGGGGGCCGGAAGAAACAGGCCGTCGCGGCGAATCACTTTGCCGTCGAACGCGATGGTCCCGCCGCCGTATTCCGGCCGTTGGATTTGCACGAGATCCCAGTGCACCTGGGAGCGGTTGCCGTTGTCGGCCTCGGCGTAGGCCTGCCCCGGCGTGAAGTGGAAGGAACCGGCGATCTTTTCGTCGAAGAGAATGTCGCGCATGGGTTGCAGGATATGGGGGTTGAACCCGATGGCGAACTCGCCGATGTAGCGCGCGCCGGCATCGGAATCGAGGATCTCGTTGAGGCGGTCGCTGTTGGTGCCGCCGGCCTCGACCACCTTGCCTTTGCGGAATTTGAGTTGGATTCGGTCGAAGGAAACGCCCTGGTACACCGACGGGGTGTTGTAGGTGATCTCGCCTTCGACGCTCTTCCGCACCGGGGCGGTGAAGACCTCGCCGTCGGGAATATTGTGCCGGCCGCCGCAGGAGATCACCCCCATGTCCTTGATGGAGAACCGCAGATCGGTTTCCGGGCCCCGGATCTCCACCCGGTCGGTCTTTTGCATGAGCTGGCGCAACGCCTTCATGCCGGGCACCATGCGGGAATAATCGAGGGTGCAGACGCGGAAGAAGAAATCCTCAAAAGCCTCCGTACTGCGAAGAGCCTGCTGAGCCATGGCGGCGGTCGGCCAGCGCAGGACAACCCATTTGGTTTTCTTGACCCGCCAGTCCTGCACCGGCTTCAACTTGCGCATGGCAACCTTGAGGCGTTCGGACGGGACGTCGGAAGTCTCGAAAATATTGTCCGACCCGCGCACGGCGATGTAAGCCTGAATACCCTTCATGCGCGACAGCTCGATCTTCGACTGGAAGCCGTAGGCCTCTTCGGTCGCTTCCCGCAGCAACTCGCGCGTCACCCGCGCCCGGTTGATCTGAACGAAGGGAACCGCGCCGCGCGCGCGTGCCGAGCGCACTAGCGCGATAACCATGGCGTCTGGAATATCGAACGCGTCGATCAGGACGCGTTCGCCCTTTTTGAGTTCGGTGGAGAAGCCCGTCAGGACATCGGCCAGTTCTCGGTAGCGTGGATCCATCATCGTAAATACAGCGATTCGAGCCGAATATGAACGCCCGACTGCGGGAGAAGCAAGGCTGTCATGATATTTACTCCCTTAGGAGTTTGTCGGCGAAGCCCGACAGACTCCTAGGCGCGGGACAATTCCGGAAAGCAGATTCGGGACACGGCCTCCTCGAAATCGTGCCCGCCGTCGAGGATCTCGATTTCGAGCCGCAGGTAGAAGAGCGGCACTTCGGAACGCACGTCGGCCGGAATGCGCACGGCGTCCTTTTCCGTGGTGATGAGGAAATCGAGGGACGCCTCCGCCGCCTGGCGGAAGATCTCAGCCAGTTCCTCCCGGGTGAAGCGGTGGTGGTCGAGGAAGCGCTTGGTCAGGAACACGCTGGCACCGAGGTCCCGCAAAAAACCCTCGAAACTCTCCGGTGCCGCGATACCGCTGAACGCGCCCACCCGGCACCCCTGAAGGACGTCCAGTTCCATGCGCCTCTCGCCGTCGACCTCCTGCAAGTGGGATGGCCGGTGACTGCACTCGATGATCTCCGCCTCGCGATTATGGTGGCGGATCAGTTCCTCCAGTTCACCGTCGGGATGGCCGTCGGATTTGGTCAGGAGCACGTACGAGGCTCGCTTGAGGTGTTTGATCGGCTCGCGCAGGATGCCGCGGGGGAGGAGTTTCTCGTTGCCGAACGGATTGGTCTTGTCGATGAGCAGGAGATTGAGCCGTCCCTTGAGCGGGAGGTACTGGTAGCCGTCGTCGAGGATCAGCGTATCGACCCCGTACTTCTTGATGGCGTAGGACCCGCTCTTAACACGGTTCTTGTCCACGATCACCAGCACCCCGGGCAGGTTGCGCGCCAGCATGTAGGGCTCGTCGCCAGCCAGTTCGGAATCGAGCAAGACCTCGCGGCCGTCGCTGACCACCTTGGGTGGCGGCGGTTCGCCGCCGTGGGAAAGCCGGCGCCACCACTGCTTTAACAACGGTTCGCTCTTGCTCTTGTACCCCCGGCTGAGAATGGCCACCCGGCGGCCCCGCTCCGTCAGGGATCGTGCGAATTTTTCCACAACGGGCGTCTTGCCGGTACCGCCGACCGTCAGGTTCCCGACCACCACAACCAGGCAGCCCAAGGGCTGATCGTGGAGGATGCGTTTCTTGTACAGCCACACACGAGCCTGAACGATCCCGCTGTAAAGGAACGAGTTAAACTGCAGGAACAGGCTGTAGGCCGCGGCCGACCACCCCGAGCGGCGCCCGTAGATCACGTCCACGGTGAATTGCTCGAAGCGGTTGAGACGGTTCCGCATGATGGCCAGGAGTTTTTTCAGCATTTCCCAAAAGATTCGAGGAGAACGGCCTCCTTCCTACCGTACCCTGTTTTACAACGGCGCACACCGAAAAGTGAACCGTATTTCCCCCATCAGGGAAAAAAATACGCCGATCCCTTTTCCCGATGGGCTAGTGACATATATTGGACAATTGGAAACCGGATTGACGAACCGGGAAAAATCGCGCTTTGTGAAGGGTTTCCGAGTCACGACGAAAAGAAATGCACCTGGAACTGCTCAAGTCCAAGATTCACCGCGCGGAGGTCACCGATTCCAGCCTCAACTATGAAGGCAGCCTCGGAATCGACGCCGAATTCATGGAGATGGTGGGTCTCCTGCCCTTCGAAAAGATCCTCGTCGGCAACCTCGCCAACGGCGCGCGCTTCGAAACCTATGCCATACCCGCCCCGGCCGGTTCTAAAAAGTTCAGCCTCAACGGCGCCACCGCCCGCCTGGGAAAAGTCGGCGATCTGCTGACCATCATGGCCTTCTGCCACGTCGCCGCCGCCGAGGCGGAATCCTGGACGCCGCGCGTACTCGTGCTCGGAAGCGCCAACGGAAAAATCATCAAGCAAAGCGGAAAACAATCGACCACCCCGGAACCGGCAACGCGCTTCAGGCCAACCTTACCGGCGGAGCAACGGGAATTTGGTTGAGCCGGCGCGGCGATCCGTTCTTTTTTGCCCCGTACCCGACATCAAAAACATGAAAACGCTTATCATCGCCGAGAAACCCAGCGTCGCCCGAGACATCGCCAGCGCCCTGGACAAGATCCCCAAGAAGGGAGACTATTTCGAGAACGACGAATACATCGTCGCCGCCGCCCAGGGCCACCTCGTGGAGCTCGCGATGCCGGAGGACATCGACAAGAAGTACAGCTTCTGGCGCCTGGACAACCTCCCGATCATTCCCGAAAAATTCGACCTCAAACCGATCGAGAAGACCAAGAGCCGATTCCAGGACCTCAAGAAACTCTTTACCCGCAAGGACGTCGAACTCATCGTCAACGGCTG
>SLOW01000242.1 GCA_007132315.1 Opitutales bacterium | reverse complement strand
AACCAGAAGGAGCGTCCCCTCCCGGCGGCTGACGATCTGTCCGGTCAGAAACATGGGCCAGAGGAGGATCGTGAACACCAGCAGGACCGGCATTTCGACCAGGAAAAACGTCCGTTCCACCGCGATGGGCGCGACCAGCGCGGCGCCGCCCGCGGTCAGCAGGAGGTTAAACAGGTTCGAACCGACAATATTGCCCGCGCACAGATCCGTCTGCCGCATCAGCGCGGCGGAGAGCGCCGCCGCCAGTTCGGGCAAACTCGTTCCCACCGCCACCAGGGTGATTCCGACCAGAACCTCGCTGACGCCCACGCGGCCGGCCGTCTCGACCGCCGACGTCACCAGCAACTCGGCGCCGATCGCCAGGAGGGCGGTACCGACAACGACGTACAGGAAAATCCACCCCCGGCCCAGCCGGGCGCCGGCTTCGATCTCCGCCTCGTACGCTTCGGCCTCGTTCGCTCCCGGTTGACGGGTATGGACGCGCAGCAGCATGGCAAGATAGCCGAAAAGCAACAGCAGAAGCAATCCGCCCCCCAGACGTCCCAGGGAATCCCAGGCCAGGAAACAGAACAAAACCGTAACGCCGATGGTGATCGGCACGTCCCTTCGAATCAGCCGCACCTTCACCACCAGCGGGCAGATCAAGGCCGCCAAACCGAGAATCAAGCCGACGTTGGCGATGTTGCTGCCGACAACATTTCCCAGCACCAGGCCGGTATTGCCGGAGAAGGCGGCGAGAATCGAGGTGAACAATTCGGGAGTCGAGGTGGCGAAGGCCACCACGGTCAGGCCGACGATCACCGGCCGCACCCGGAAGGCGAGGGCCAGGCCGACCGCTCCCCGGCAGAGCCAGCCTCCCCCGAGGGTCAAACCCGCCAGCCCGGCGACCATCATCACGGCCAACCGGACGCCGCTCAATTCTTCCATGGAGATGAATGCCGCCACTCGATCCATTGATGCCGGGCGCCTCCGGTGAACACAACCAAATCCCCAAGCAAGCTGCGGGGCGAGGGGCACCGGGACCTGCTTCTCACGGAGCGACCTACGATAGAGAAACTCAAAAGCATTGAAATGTCGGAGCGGGGGACGAATGTTAACTCCCTTTCAAACCTAACACCTGCGTCGATTTGCTGCTTCCGCTTTTCATCTTCAACAGCTTCCTGTGTGCGGTCCTCCTGTTCGCGCTGCAGCCGATGTTCGCACGCATGGCGCTGCCGCTGCTGGGAGGTTCGCCGGCGGTCTGGAACACGGCGATGGTGTTTTACCAAGCGGCGCTGCTGGCGGGATACGCTTACGCTCACGCCACCTTCAGCCGCCTCGGCGTGCGGCGTCAGATCCGCTGGCACCTGGCCGTGCTGGCCCTGCCTTTCTTCATCCTGCCGATCGCGGTTCCGGCGGGCTGGGTGCCGCCCACCGAAACCAACCCGCTGCCGTGGTTGTTGATGCTCCTGCTCGTCGGCGTGGGCCTTCCCTTTTTCGCCGTCGCCACCAGCAGTCCCGTGCTGCAACGCTGGTTTTCGGTAACGCCCCACCCCACCGCCGACGATCCTTACTTCCTGTACGCCGCCGGGAATCTGGGAAGCGTTCTGGCACTCTTGAGTTACCCCACCCTGATCGAACCCAATCTGACCCTCGAAAACCAGAGCCGCCTGTGGTCGGTGGGTTACGGGGTGGCGTTCGTGGTCACCGCCGTGTGCGCGGTTATGGCGTACCGGAACGTTCGCCCCAACCGAGGCGACGGTCTCGCGGACACGTCGGGTTCGCCGGACGATTCCACGGTGAGAAAAACGCGGCCGCCGACCTGGCGCGACCGCGCGCTCTGGCTCGCGCTCACCTTCGTGCCCTGCAGCCTGATGCTGGGCGTCACCACCTTCATCACCACCGACCTCGCCGCGATTCCGCTCCTGTGGGTGATTCCCCTGACGCTGTACCTGCTGAGTTTCATTCTGGTGTTCAGCCGGCGCCAGCCGATCCCCCTGATCTTCTGGCGACGTCTCCTGCCGATCGCGGCGGTGCCCATGATCCTGGTGCTCGCCACAGGGAGCAACGAGCCGATGACGCTCGTCATGCTGGTCAGTCTGCTCGCCTTCTTCGTCGCGGCCATGGCCTGCCACGGCGCGCTCGCGGCGAATCGCCCGCCCGCCCGTTACCTGACCGAGTTCTACCTCTGCCTCTCCCTGGGCGGATTCCTCGGGGGCGCGTTCAACGCGCTGCTGGCGCCGTTCCTATTCACATCGGTCGCCGAATACCCGCTGGCCTTCACCCTGGCCTGTCTGCTGGGATTGCTCGGCGCCGACAAACACCGCTATCGCGCGGTGGCAGCCACGGATTTTGTGATTCCGGCGGCGATCGGAATCGTCACGGCGGCTCTGTTCGCGGGCGCGCGCGTCCTGGCAGGGGCCAACGACGACCCGGAAACGACGGTGCTGGTCCTCCTCGCCGGCATTCCGGCCTTCCTTTGCTATCTGGGCTCGCGCCAGCCGGTCCGGTTCGGACTTTCGGTGGGGGCGGTACTGCTGGCGGCACACCTCACGGCGGGCGATCCCGGCCGTCTCCTTTACGCCGAGCGCACCTTTTTCGGGGTCCATCGGGTGATGACGGACCCCGACGAACGCTTT
>SLOW01000225.1 GCA_007132315.1 Opitutales bacterium | reverse complement strand
TGTCGCCATACTCCGCCCATTCGGGGGGCTGTTTTCCACGCGACCAGAGCCGGCGCTGCAGGACCAGCAGGTCCCGAAAGGACCGGTGTTCGCGGTCGTGTGTGGTGAACACAAAGACGCCGCCCGGGCGCAAAACCCGGCGAATTTCCTCCAGCGCGCTCCGGCGCAACCCCCGCGCGGGGATCTGCATGAGCCCGTTGAAGCCGAAAATCACGCCGTCGAACACGTTGTCGTCCAGGGCGAGTTCCGTGGCGTCGCCGAGACGGAAGGCCACGCCGTAATCCAGGGTTCGCGCGAGCCGCCGGGCCTCCGCGATCATCTCGCTCGCGTAATCGATTCCCAGCAGATGGCGAAACCCCAACTCCCACAACCCCAGCGCGATGCGCCCGGCGCCGCAGCCGAGGTCGAGGATCGAGTCGGTTTCGCGGAAGACCTGGCGGAACACCTTTTCCTCGGAGCGCCAAAGCCCCACATCCCGAACGGCCCGGCTGTAATGAGCCACCGCTTCCGGTTGCCTGAATGTCTCTTTCACACGTTCCGTGTCCATACCTTGTCCGCTCTGATGGAAAAGCGGAAATCCTCCGGAAATTTCCGCTTGCTTTATACTTCACCACGTTTTTAGTTAATCCTTTTCCATGAAAGCGACGATTAAAACTCAGGGCAGACAATTCACCGTGTCGGAAGGCGACGTTCTCTCCGTGAACCGCTATCCGGACACCGAGGCCGGCTCGACCGTCGAGATCAATGAAGTCCTCGCCGCCGGGGAAGGCCGGGACGCGAAAATCGGACGGCCCTTCGTCAAAGGCGCCACCGTCAAAGCCACGGTGATCGAAAACAGGCGGGACAAGAAAGTATTGATATTCAAGAAGAAGAAACGCAAGGGCTACGAACGCACCCGCGGTCATCGGCAGGAACTTTCCGTCATCAAGATCGACAGCATTCAAGCATAAACGAGGACTTCTCCCATGGCACATAAGAAAGGACAAGGAACTTCCAAGAACGGCCGGGACAGCATCAGCAAGCGTCTGGGCGTGAAGAAGTTCGGCGGCGAAAAGGTCGTCGCCGGCAACATCATCATCCGTCAGCGTGGCACCAAGACCCACCCCGGCCAAAACGTGGGGATCGGGCGGGACTACACGTTGTTTGCTTTGAGCGACGGCCAGGTGCGCTTCGACAAGGCGCGCCGCCGGGTTCACGTCGAACCCGCCGCGTCCTGACCGGCGCCCGACGGTCAAGGATCGATTGATTCATTGGAGAGCACGGGATTCGTGCTCTCTTTTTTTTTGCCCCTGCCCACGATCGCCCCCCGAAGCGTGAAAGATCGATTGGAAGAATTGAAGGCGCAACGCCGCCTGGTGCAAAGCCACCTCGCCTGGATCGACGCCGAGATCCGCCGCGAGAAGATCCTGGCCGGCAGCCGCTCCATCCAGTTGTCCAAACCCGGCGAAGCCGCGGGAACATCCCGGCCGGCCGAGTTCGCCCGCGCCCCGACCGACGCGCCCAAGGAATCCGCCGGGATGACGGAAAATCTGGAGATCGATCACGGGGCGATCCGAAGTGAAGTCCGCCGGGGATGCCTGCTTTACCTCGCCACCGGCACCGTCCTCGCATTGATCGTCGGCGCCCTCGTGTACATCCTTTACCGGAGTTGACTCGTCCCGCCGCCTATCTGGTGCCCGCCGATCATTACGATGCCTTGCTGGAACAGATCGACGATGCGTCGCCTTGCGGCGCGCCGAGTCACCCTCGCCGACGCAGCACCCAGAGTTCGAGCAGCGCCCACTCTTCGCCGGGATAGTTTTCCTGTTCCAGGTCGGAAAGGCGCCGGTGCCGCGAGGCCATACTGCCGACAAACTCGAGTTTTTCCAAGAGCAGCCGCTTGGTGGCGTCGGCCTTATCCAGGGCGAACGGGTTCAGAAAGTTGACCAGCACGTAACCGTCGCGCGGGGCGCGCGCGAACGCGTCGATCAACGCCTCGATCGCCGCCGGCTCGAGGTAAACCAGAGACGCGGTCGAAACCACGAGGTCGGCGCCCTCCATGGTTTTCGCCACCGCCTCGCGCGCTTCTGGCGAAGGGGCGTTGAGATCCGCTTCGATCGTCTCATCAAAGATACCCTCCCCCTTGGCGTAGGCCAGGGCGTTTCCCGATATGTCGATCCCTGTCGCCCGCGCCGGGAATCGGCGCGGCTTGAGCGCCTGCTTGCAGGCTTCGGCGTCCTTCCAGTTCTCGCGAATGTCGGCGACGTTCATGCCGTGCACGACGGCGAGCGTCGTGTTGCCGAAACAACAACAGAGATCAACGTAGTTGAGCGGCGTCCCGCCGGCGGTCTTGTCCCGGACCCACGCATGCAACAGCCGGTTGAACATCGCCCGGTTGAAATCGTCCGAAATGTAATCCAGGGAGTCGATGATCCGCTCCTTGAACGGCACCGGGGTTTTCTCCACGTAAATGTCGTCGAAGTGCTGCTTTTTCTCCTCGGTCTTGACGCCGCTTCCGGCGTCTTTTCGGGTCGAGTCTGTCATTCTGACACAGCAATGCCCGGACCACCGAAGGTCAAGATTCGTTTCGGCTCGTCCGGATCGGAAAGAACTTGCCCTCGACGCGGAATCTCCTGTCAGGATGACGCGCGGCTCGGGAAAAAACCGCTGATACCCGGCATGACGCCGAACGTCCCGCTCCATCGACCGTCGCTCATCGTTTCCACAGCCCATTATGTCCGACCGTCGCACCGCCGAGAACAACGCCATCCCGCCCTTCCCGCCTCTTTCCCTCGCTCCCCCTGCCGCCGGGCGATCTCTTCCAGGTGGCTATCGACTTGCCAATTGACATCGTCACCCCGATTTGTCACTCTTTTTCACATGAGATCAGTCATTCTTCTTGCAGGCTTGTTGTTTTGCACATCGTTTGCTTACGGCCATCCCGGTCACAACCATGATCACTCTCACTCCCAAACGCATTCGCACGCCCATTTACCTGTAGATTACAGCTTCAGAAGTGACGCCGGTCATTACACCCCTCCTGTGCCCGATAAAGATGGATATGTCTGGTGGAAAGGAAACCTCCACACACATACGCTTTGGAGCGACGGCGATCAGTTCCCCGAAGTTGTCACGGAATGGTATTACAGGCATGGTTATCACTTTCTTGCCCTCTCCGATCATAATACACTTCTGCAAGGTGAACGGTGGATAAATCCCGGAGAAAATCGCTTTGTGGAACGGGGCGGAGGATCCGTTGTTTATGAAACCTATCAGGACCGTTTTGGAGACGACTGGATCGATACCCGGCTGGATACAAACGGCGATCTTGAGGTTCGCCTGAAGCCGCTTCAGGAAATTAGGGCACTGTTCCAACAGGCGGACCGGTTTATCATGATCGACTCGGAAGAGATAACCGAACAAGCTCATGTTGTGCACGTAAATGCCACGAACCTTCTTGACTACATCGCGCCTCAAACCGGAGAGAACGTGGAAGAAACCATCCGGCTGAACATAGACGCGGTCATCGACCAGCGTGAGCGGACCGGCCGGCACATGTTGCCTCATTTGAATCATCCCAACTTCCGGTCCGCCGTTACTGCCGAGGATATGATACCTGTTGAAAATCTACGCCTGTTTGAAGTTTATAACGGCCACCGCGGTGTGGCGAACTTCGGAACGGAAGGCGGCGTAAAAGACTTGGACCGTGTTTGGGATATTATCCTGTCGATGAGGCTTGGCGTGCAAGGGCTTGATCCGATTTACGCCGTAGCCGTCGATGATGCCCACCACTACGAAGAAAGTGTCTCGGAGTCGGCACGTCCCGGACGGGGATGGGTAAAAGTTCGCTCCAAATTCCTCACGCCGGAACATATCGTCAGGAACCTGGAAAGCGGCAATTTTTACTCAACCAACGGCCTCACCATGGCAAATATTGCTTCAGACGGTCAAACCTACGACGTTGAGGTGAAACCCGAATATGGGGTCGAATACACCATCCGGTTTATCGGCACGCGAGAAGGTTTTGATACGTCCAGCGAACCGTACGTGGATGAAAACGGCGAAGAGCGTAGCGACCGCACCCGCCTTTACAGCTCCGAAATCGGCGAAGTGCTCCAAGAAACGAATGGGCACAAAGCCGCCTACGAATTCCGGGGCGATGAACTCTACGTACGCGCTAAAGTAATCTCGACCAAACCAAAAGAAAACTATTTCCGCGAAGGCGAAATGAAAAAGGCATGGATGCAACCTGTCATTCCCGGGTATTCTTACGGTGAAATAATTGAGAACTGAGAGCTCGCGGGCCCAACATCGGATGGATCAAGCGTACGGGGGGTTGGGCTTGGCTTAAGCTCGATCCGTTCTCGAATGCCGATTTTGCCGGTCATCGATCCGGCGCTTCGTCCAGAACTCGATGTGTGCGGCATCTCCAAGGGTGGTGAAAAGTCGGGTTGAAACGGCGATCTGCGCGGCGGAGCCCCGAATCAGTAGCGCCGTTCTTTAGACGGCGAGTCGGTTCACAAAGGGGACGCGTCACTCGGGTTCATCGTCCGGAACCAAGACTCGGGGGAGGATAGCCACGCCCCAGACCAGACCCGCCGCCAGCCAGAGCAAGGCGGACTTCGACAGCAGCAATAAATAATGCGCGGGCATCAGATCGGCCGCCAGACGCACCGCGACCGCCAGGACGGTCAACCCGAGAACCACGCCTGCGAATGGCATCGCGGTCTGAAAGCGGGCGATCCGCCCGCTGTGTCCGAGAACGACCCGGGTCGCCACCAGAAAGGTCAGCATCCCAAAGCCCGCCATAAAAGCGACATGCAGCCCGCCCAGCCGCCAGGCGCCGCCGGCCAGGGGGATGACCAGCCCCAGCAACAAACCGATCAACCCGACGCGGACCGCCCGCGAGTACCAGCCGCCCGCCCCGCCCGGACGCCAGAAAGGCACCGTCATCGCCACGAATCCAACCGCGGTCGCCACGCGCAGAATGATGCCCGCTTCCGCCCGCACCCAGGTTTCGATCCAGAATCCCAGAAAAAGCAGCAGACCCGTCAGAAACGCCCAGCCGGCCCGCCGTTTCCATGCGGGCGTGGGGCGGGGATCTCCGGGAAAGGTAACCTTCATCGGCGCGTATCCCAGCAGTCGGGGAAACAGAAACGTGCCAATACCCAGCATGGGACACAGCAGAAAACCCTGATACAGGAGGTCCGCGCCGAGCCGGTTCCAGGCGGACGCGCCACCCCAGGCCGGTGCCGCCAGCAGGATGATAAGACCGACGAACAGGTGAACGAACCCCCAGAGCACCAGAACAAACGTCGGCGGCGGCAGGTCTTTGCGTCCGGGAAACCGCATGGCCACCGCAACCACAAACGTCGCGAAAAACAACAGAAATGCGGCGTCTCCCCGGACCACCCAGCCACCCGCGTAGGCGAGCACGCCAACCAGCCACAGTCCCGCCAGTCCCCAGAATTCGACCGGCGAAAGCGGTCGGACTTCCAGCATCCGGGGACCCGCGGTGCCCAGAAACCCGACCACAAAAGCGCCCATAAAACCGAGTGTCATCAACCGGGCGTGGGCGATGCCGGGATAAAACGGATACGCTTCCTGGAAATACAGGAGCCACATCGCCACCGCGAACAGTCCGGCCGCCCAACCGAGTGGAAAAAAGAGCCGGAAAGGCTCGCCGTATAGATCCCGAAGACGGATGCGTTGTTGTGCCATGGCGAAAGGTACTCCGACAGGGGACGGAGCGCTTTGAGCAAAATCAAAAAGAAGGCCCCTCGGTATCAAGGGACCTTCTTGGGAGCGGGCGAAGAGATTCGAACTCTCGACATCTACCTTGGCAAGGTAGTGCTCTACCAACTGAGCTACGCCCGCGTCAGCAAAACCGTAATTTCCGCCATGCCTCCCCGGCTGTCAACAGGAATTTCCGGCCTTTTCCTCGATCGATTCTCACCGCTCGATCCGCCCGGATGCGGAACCGACCGTCAGGGCTTCGACTTCCCCGCGACGGGTGAAATTGTCGTCGCCTTCGATCGAATGAGCCAGGCGGGAAGCGTCCGCAGCAAAACGGATCTACTGATTCGCGGCCTGATAAGCGGATTCGTCGAGCAGGTCGTTCAACTCGGCCGCGTCGTCCAGCCGGACCTTCAGCATCCATCCATCACCGGTGGCGGCTTCGTTGACTTTTTCGGGCGCGTCTTCGAGCTCCTCGTTGACGGCGAGCACTTCGCCGCTGACCGGGGCATACAGGTCGGAAGCCGCCTTGACCGATTCCACCACGCCGAAGCTGTCGCCCTTGCTCAGGCGGTCGCCGACGGCGGGGAGTTCGACGAACGTGATATCGCCGAGGCTGTTTTGGGCGTAGTCGGAAATTCCGATCACAGCCTCGTTCTCGCCTTCGCGGCGAACCCATTCGTGCGTTTTCGCGTACTTCAAATCCTGATTCTCGCTCATGTCTTTTGGTGGGCGGAAGTGTAAAAGGGCGGCTTGACCAATTGCAATGGAAAGCTTTTGCCGCGCAGCTCGGCGGAGAGTTCCCCCGCTTCGGCGGCGGCGCTCTCGATCAGAGCGCTGCCGATCGCCTCGTTCAACATCGGCGACAGGGTTCCCGAGAGCACCTGTCCGGCCTCGCGCCCCGCCGCCAGCAGCGGTGTGCCCTGGCGCAGGATGCGGCGGTTTCCGGTGCGGAAAAAGACCACCCGGCGCGCCGGGCCCGATTCCTTCTCCCGCCGCAGCGCATCGCGACCGATAAAATCCGTCTTTTTCTTCACTTTGACCGCCCAACCCAGGCCGGCCTGAATCGGCGTGATCTCCTCGCTCAACTCGTGCCCGTAGAGCGGGAACCCCGCTTCGAGCCGCAGACTGTCACGGGCTCCCAGGCCGGCCAGACGCGGGCCGTGGTCGGCGCCGGCTTCGCAGAGGGCGCGGGCGAGCGGCTCGGTGTTGTTCCAGGGCGTGAACAATTCGAAACCCGGCTCACCGGTGTACCCCGTGCGACTGATGATGACATCCCACCCCGCGACTGAACTCTCCTCCAGCCCGAAGGAGGGCAGATGATCGAGGACGGCGCGGGTGAGCGGCTTGAGGATGGTTTCGGCCGCCGGTCCCTGCAAGGCGAGCAAGCCGTAGCGGCTCGAGTCGTCGCGCAGCGAACAGTCGTGATCGCCGACATGCCCTTCGAGCCAGGCGAAATCCTTGGTGGCGTTGCTCGCGTTGACACAGAGCAAAAAGGCTTCCGGGCCGGTCCGGTACACGATCAGGTCGTCCACCACGCCGCCGTCGGGCCGGCACATCAGATTGTATTGCGCACGTCCTTCGGAAATTTTCGAAATGTCGTTGGTGAGCACCGAATCGAGGAACCCGGCAGCGCCCGGCCCGGCGACTGTGAATTCGCCCATGTGGCTGACGTCGAACAACCCCGCCGACTCGCGCACCGCCCGGTGCTCTTCGAGAATCCCGGTGTATTGGACGGGCATGTCCCAGCCCGCAAAATCCACCATGCGCGCGCCCTGCTCCCGGTGAAAGGCGTTCAGCGGCGTCGTCTTCAAACCGCCGCCCGGGATGTCACTTTCCTGTTTCCGTTCTGCCATAAAAGCCAACCACCTTCCGGGAAGCCCGATCGCATTTAAAGAAAAAAATCAACCCGCTAGGAGTCTGTCGGCGAAGCCCGACAAACTCCTAGCATGGCGACGGCTCGATCAACGATCGCCTCCACCGGCCAGAGCCGCCCCTGCCCCTCGTAGCCGCAGGCCAGCATTCCCTCTTCGGGGCCGATAAACACATGGCCGCGCTCCTCCAGGATGCGCCGGTTCTCCACCGTGGCCGGGTGGTCGTACATCTTGCCGTTCATGGCGGGCGCCAGCAACACGGATGCCCGGCAGGCGAGGTACAGGGCGCTTAGTTCATCGTCGGCCAAGCCGTGCGCGAACTTCGCGAGGGTGTTCGCGGTGACCGGCGCCACCACAAGCAGATCCGCCCGGTCGGCCAGTTCGATGTGCCCGGCCTGCCATCCTTTCCCCTCCGCCCAAAGGCTGGTGGTCACCGGATTCCTGCTCACCGCCTGAAGAGTCAGAGGCGTGATGAACCGCGTGGCGGCGTCGGTCATCACCACAAAAACATCGGCGCCCCGCCGGCGCAACTGGCTCGCCAGCTCGGCCGCCTTGTAGGCGGCGATCGACCCGGTCACCCCGAGGACGACGGTTTTCTCCTGGAGCGGTGCGGACATACCATTCAGCCAACCGGGCCAAACCGAACCCGGCAAGCCTTTTCCCAAAAGCGGCGCCCTCCCTTCGACTCAGGAGTCGGCCCCCGCGCGCCGCTCTTTCTTGAGCCGGAGCCACCGGCTCAGGCGTTCGGCGATCTCCCGTTCCTCGCCGTTCTCGCCGGGTTGATACAAAGAAACCGGCGTCTCCAGATAATCCTGCCCCGACACCGCCTCCGGATAATCGTGGCTGTAGGCGTAGCCGGCTCCGTGACCCATCCGCTTCGACGCCGCACCGCCACTGTCGCGCAAGTGGACCGGAACCGCCTGCACAGGTTGTTCGCGCAACGCGTTTTTCGCGGCTTTCAACCCCGCGTACGCGCGGTTGCTCTTCGGCGCGACCGCCAGGTACACGGTGGCGTGCGCCAGGTTCAGTTCGCATTCGGGCAGACCCACAAAATCACAGGCCTGCTGGGCGGCCACCGCGAGGGGCAGGGCGCGGGAGTCGGCCAGACCGACGTCCTCCGACGCGAGAATCACCAGACGCCGGGCGATGAAACGCGGGTCCTCCCCGCCAGCCAGCATCTTCGCCAGCCAGTACAGCGCCGCGTCCGGATCGCCCCCGCGCATGCTCTTGATATAAGCGGAGACCGTGTCGTAATGCTCGTCCTCGTCCGCGTCGTAGCGGATCCGGCGCTCGCGAGCGAAGGTCGTCAGGTGTTCTTCCAGGAGCTCCGACCCTTCGGGAAGACTCGTCACCAACACCTCCAACCCGTTCAGAGCGCGCCGCAGATCTCCGTCGCACAGGAGAGCCAGATCGGTCAGGACCGCATCCTCCGCCCGGCACCCGTGCGCCCCCAACCCGCGCTCCCGGTCTTCGAGCGCCCGGCGCAAGACGGTGGCCACGTCGCCCGCTTCGAGCGGATCGAGGCGAAACAGGTGACTGCGGCTCAGCAGGGGCGGGTTGACGTAAAACCCGGGATTGTGCGTCGTCGCGCCGATCAGGCGCACGTTGCCGGCCTCCACATCCGGGAGCAAGAGATCCTGCTGGGCTTTGTTAAAACGGTGCAACTCGTCGATAAAAACAATTGTGCCCAACTCCGGTCGCCGCCGCGCCGTTTCGAGGATTCCCCGCAATTCGGCGACGTTCGACTGCACGGCGTTCACCCGCACGAACCGTGCGCCGGTCTCCCGCGCGATCACTTCGGCCAGGGTGGTTTTTCCCGATCCGGGCGGCCCGTAAAAGAGCAGGCTGCCAAACCGGTTCGTGGCGATCAGCCGCGGCAGCAACGCGTCCTCAGCCAAAACGTGCCGCTGACCGATGACCTCGTCCAGGCTGCGAGGTCGCATGCGGGCGGCCAACGGCTGGTGGGCGGACGGCATGCCCGCGGGCGCTTCCGGTTCGGACGAGGACTCGTTCCCGGCGCCGGCGAAAAAATCGAACTGCTGCTCCTCGCGTTTCATCGTGTCGAAGCGCAACCTAATTCCGGGGCCGCGAAACGGCAAGCCGGAAGCCGCCCGCCGCCCTTCCCAAAAAGAAAAACCTTTTCAGCATCCGGCCGGTGGGGTTGGATGGCAGGTCTCTGGAAAGCACAAGGACATCCGGAATCGAAACAGTCATGACACAAAAACAATCCGACATCGGACTCATCGGTCTTGCCGTCATGGGTCAAAATCTCGCTCTTAACATCGCCGACCACGGGTTCAAGTTGACGGCCTACAATCGGACGACGGAAAAAACCGAACGCTTCGTCGCCGAGCATCCGGACACGCCCGGCGGCCTGATCGGCGCCAAGACCATTCGCGAACTGGCGGAATCGCTCAAGCGGCCGCGCAAAATCATCATCATGGTCCAGGCCGGACGCGCCACCGACGCGGTGATCGATGAACTGACACAGGTTCTGGAGAAGGGAGACATCATTATCGACGGCGGCAACGCCTACTGGATGGACACGATCCGCCGGGAAAAAGCCCTGCGCGAAAAGGGCCTGCGGTTCGTCGGCTCCGGCGTATCCGGAGGCGAGGAGGGCGCCCGGTTCGGTCCGTCGCTCATGCCCGGCGGCGAAGCCGAGGCCTGGGAAGAGATTCGTCCCATTTGGGAAGCCATCGCCGCGAAGGTCGATCCGGAGAGCGGCAAACCCCTGGAAGGGGCGGTCCCCGGCAAACCGGTAAGCGGCGGAGTGCCCTGCACCACACACATCGGGCCGGACGGTGCGGGCCACTACGTCAAGATGGTCCACAACGGCATCGAATACGGCGACATGCAGATGATCTGT
>SLOW01000195.1 GCA_007132315.1 Opitutales bacterium | reverse complement strand
TCGCCGAGCGGGATGTCGTCGTTCCGGACCGCGGCGTCCGGGAGTTGTTCGCGTTTCCGGCCGGGGCGGGAAGGGAACCGGACCTTGATCTACGGGAGAGCGCCACCGGCGGGAGATCGGATTCAGAGACCCGCGATCATTCCGCTCCGCCCGATCGTCCACCGGCCGCTGTTCGCGGCGAGGAGGAACGCGCGGAGCTGGTCGCCGCGCTCCGGGGGTACACGGATGGTTTGCGCCGCCGGGGACGCGAGGAATCCCGGCGTCTCGGAATCCCGCTGTGGGTGACCGATGAAGGGGGCAGGCTGCGGGAGTTGGTGGCGGTGATCGACGGAGAACCGGTTTACCGCACAACGTTCAACCTGACGGCGGCCGCTTCAACGCGATCGGCCGCCTTGCGGGACGATCCCGAAGTGGAGGCGACCGGGAATGGGGTGGTTGTCGGTGTGTGGGACGAGGCCCGGGTTCTGAGCTTTCACCGGGAGTTCGATCCGGGGCGGGTGGTGAATCGTCATCCGTCGCCTTTCTATTCGCATCATTCCACGCACGTCGCGGGAACAATCGTCGCCCAGGGAGAACATAACTCGGCCCTCGGAATCGCGCCCGGCGCCACGGTCGAAAGCTACGATTGGGACCAGTCCCTGGCTGAGATGGTGGACCGGGCTCCCCTGTATCCGAATCAGCCGGACACCGTTCCGCTGGCCAACCATTCCTACGGTCTGGTCAGCGGGTGGTTTTTCGACGGGGAACGCGACGCCTTTGTGTTCACGGGATTCGACCGCTTCGGGCGGTACGACCGCTTCGCCTACCTGACCGATGTGGTGGCCCATTCCGTTCCGTACCAGCTCTCGGTGTGGGCGGCCGGCAATCACCGCTCGGGCGACCCGGCAGAGGGGGATCCGGTGTGGATCGACGGTCGCGTGGTCCCCTATGATCCGGAGATTCATCCGCCGGGCGACGGCGACTACAAGCGCGGATTCGACACGTTGAACTCGTTTCAGGTGGCCAAAAACGTGCTCACCGTCGGCGCGGTCGAATTCTCGACGTCATCCGGAGGAAGGGACGCCGACATCACTGCGAGGATGAGTCGATTCAGTTCGTGGGGGCCGACCGACGACGGACGTATCAAGCCCGACCTGGTCGCCCACGGAGTCAGTGTGTTTTCACCGATTGCCGCCAATGGTTGGTACGCGAGCGCCTCCGGCACAAGCATGACGGCGCCGGCCGTCAACGGGTCGCTGGCGCTCTTGCATGAGTTGTACGAGAACGCCTTCCCTGGGCACGCCCTCCGCGCGAGTACCTGGAAAGCGCTGCTCGTGCATACCGCGGACGATCTCGGGAATCCTGGCCCCGATTACCGGTACGGCTGGGGATTGGTGAATACGCGCGCCGCCGCCGAATTGCTGGCCCGCCGAGCCGACGGTTCGCCGGGCGACTTTGTAGTGGAGGATTTTCTGAACGATGACCGCGCGACGGTCGAGTACAGTTTGGAATCGGACGGCGCCCGGCCGTTGTCGGCCACCCTGGTGTGGACCGATCCTCCGGCGGATGGACCGGTCGATGAACCCGACCGGCGCGCGTCGGTTCTGGTAAACAATCTGCACCTTCGCATTGTCGGTCCCGACGGCGAGGTTGTTTATCATCCGTATCGCCTGGACCCGGACAGACCGGCCGCGCCGGCGGAGACCGGAGTCAACGACGTGGACAATGTCCTCCGGGTCACCATTCCCGCGCCCGAACCGGGAACCTACACCGTGCGGGTTGATTTCGATGGAGCGGAATTATGGGGCGGAGAACAGGTGTATTCCCTGGTAGCGACCGGCGCTTCCGAGAAGGTCGCCGCGGCGGATTTGATCGACGTATCGGCCGTCGTTCCGAACGCCGCTCCCAACGACGATGTCGCCGTGGTCGAAATCGAAGGGGAGGGCTTCGCCGCGGGCACGGATCTCAGGTTGTCCCGGGAAAACGGTGAAGCGATCGACGCCTTCGGCGTTGAGGTCACCCCGACGCGGATTACGGCCCGGTTCGATCTGTACGGTGTCGAGCCGGGGTTGTGGGACCTGGAACTGAGTCCGCCGGACGGCGAGACTCACGTGGTGGCGGAGGCGTTCGAAATCGAGGCCGCCTGCCATTTCCGGTTTGAACCCGAGGTCGCGGAAATTCCGGTGCGGGGCGGATATTTTTCCGCCGATCTCGTCGCCGCGTCCCCGGATTGCCCGTGGACTCTGGCCGCGGACCGGGAATGGGTTCTTCTGGTCACGCCCGGGTCGGGCACCGGCGATGCCGAAGTCATTTACAGCGTGGCCGGACATCAGGGGAGCGCGCTTTCCCGGACCGCCACCCTGCGCATGGGAAATCGCGAACTGCTCACCATCGAACAGGACGGCGCCGCCCCGGTCACCCTGACCCCCGGGACGTCTCGGAACGGTTTTATCACCGGTCGGGAACAGCAGTTCGACTGGAAATATTACCGGATCGAGGTTCCCCACATGACTTCCGGAGAACTCGAGGTTTCCCTCGAGAGTCTGACCGGAGACGCCGACTTGTACGTTCGTTACGGGGACAAGCCCACGCTGACGAAGTTCGACTGCCGGCCGTTTCAGGGCGGCGTCCAGAGCGAATTCTGC
>SLOW01000051.1 GCA_007132315.1 Opitutales bacterium | reverse complement strand
CCCGCCGGCCCGGTTGCTTTCGGCGCGGATCTCACCGGCGCGGACTTCGAACGGATCGTTGTGCCCGGATCCCCGCATGCGAGTGCCGGCGAAGCCGCTGCCGACCTCGAAACCCTTGGTCGCCGGAAGCGAGAGCATGGCTTTGGCGAGATCCGCCTCGAGCCGGTCGAAAACGGGACTGCCCCATCCAACGGGAAGCCCGCGGACCCGGCATTCGATCAGGCCGCCAACTGAATCCCCCGCCTTGCGGATCTCCAGGATGCGGGCGACCATCCGCTCGGCCGTGGCGGGGTCCGGACACCGAACGGGACTCGCGTCGATTTCCTCCCGGGTCGGAAACGCCTCAAGATCGGGCATGGCGATGTCGTGAACGCGGCTCACAAAAGCCGCCACCTCGACTCCGGCACCGAGATTCAGGATCTTGCGGGCGATCGCTCCGGCCGCCACTCGGCCGACGGTCTCCCGCGCGGACGAGCGTCCGCCGCCGGAGGGATCCCGCAAGCCGTATTTCTTTTGGTAGGTATAGTCGGCGTGGGAAGGCCGGAAGCGGGTGCGCATCTCGTCATAGGCCTCGGGACGGTGATCGGCATTGGGCACCATCATGGAAATCGGGGTCCCGGTGGTGCGCCCCTGGTACACGCCGGAAAGGAGGGTGACGGTATCGGTCTCCTTGCGCTGGGTGACGATCGTGCTCTGCCCCGGCCGCCGCCGGTCCAGCTCGACCTGGATCTCTTCGGCTGTGATCGCAAGCCCGGGCGGGCAGCCGTCGATGACCACACCCACGCCCCCGCCGTGACTCTCGCCCCATGTCGTTATGGTAAACAGCTTCCCGAAAACATTGCCCATGGAAGGCAAAACATGACTCCGGGCCAACCACCCGGCAAGCGCGAAATCCCGGCCGCCGACTTCCGGACAGGCGCGATATCAGGGGCGCGAAGATCGGTTTACAACCCGACTGCCTTCCCTCATGTTTCCGGCATGCATTACACGATGATCAATGGAAGTGCCCGCAAGAAAGCCGAATCCCTCAAGGTGGCGCGCTTCGCCCAAACAGTCGCCAAAGCGGAACTGAAGGATGCCGAAGTCGAGCTCATCAGCCTGAGCGAGAATCCCTTTCCCCTGTGGGACGAGAACCAAGGAGGCGCCCCGGACCACCTGTGGGAGCCGGTGGCCGAGACCCTCCGGGGCACGGACGCCCTCGTTGTGGTCACCCCGGAATGGAACGGCATGACGCCCCCCGGCCTCCGGAACTTCTTTCACTTCTGCAACGCCGAACTGGTCGCACACAAGCCCGCCGCCATCATCTCCGTCTCGGCCGGGATCAACGGGGCTTATCCGGTCGCCGAACTGCGCATGGCCAGTTACAAGAACAACCGCCTCTGTTACATCCCCGAACACTTGATCGTCCGCAATGTGGGCGACGTCCTCAACGGCCCCGACCCGGACAACAAGTCGGACATCTACCTGCGGGGCCGCCTGGCTTACACCCTGCGGATTCTGGAAGCTTACGCCGGCGCCTTGAAAACCGTTCGCGACAGCGGCGTGATCGATCTGGAGACCTATCCGAACGGCATGTAGCGTCGCGATCGCGAATCGGCGGCCCCGTTTTTCAACCGGATCACCGGGCGCTCTCGCTCCACAAATTGGACGGGTATTCACCGGATTCGACCCTTGAGGCGATCGCTCGGACGACCTCCTCTTTTTCCTCCCGGTAGGTCACTCCGAACCAGCAGCCGCGGTCGGGAATGACGCGAAAAACAGCCACGCCATCGCGCACGGCGCTTTCGACCGGATCCGCCACGTAGAATTCCCGTTTCGGATCGTCGCCGTGAGCCGCCAGGAAACGGGCGAGCCGCTCTTCAAAGTGGGAAAACAACCCGGGCTGAAAGCCCCAACAATTCAGGGACACCAGCGTATCCGGATCCACCTGACGCATTTCCGTGCCCCGCCTCGCCACCACGCCTTCCGTTCCGGCCTCGATTCCGGTCACCTCGGTGATATCCTCCAGGAATCCCGCCGCATCGCGTTGCACTACGCCGCGGGCGACAGGTCCATGGCGGGACAGGGTGCGGTCCAGCCGGTAACCCACCAAGGCACAGGACAACGGGCGTGCATCGGACGGCGCGTTCCGGAAATGCTCCGCCAACGCCTGAAACGCTTCGGCGCCGTAGAAGTCGTCGGCGTTGATCACGGCGAACGGTTCCGCCACCGCGGGCCGCGCGCACCAGATGGCGTGCCCGGTTCCCCAGGGCTTCTCACGTCCCGCCGGCGCGCGGCGGCCACCCGGAAGATCGTCGAGATCCTGGTAAGCGCAACGCAGCTCGACCGCGGCCTCCCACGGACGGACCACCTTGTCCCGGAAACGGTCTTCGAAATCCCTCCGGATCACGAACACCACTTTGCCGAAACCGGCCCGGAGCGCGTCGTAAACCGAATAGTCCAGGACCGTTTCGCCGGAGGGACCAACCGGATCGATTTGTTTCAACCCGCCGTACCGGCTGCCCATTCCGGCCGCCAGCACGACCAGAGTCGGCTTTACCACGGTTTCGTTCAAAGTCATCTCACCGTCATGGTGGCGAGTCCGGTGGAGAAGGCAACGGCGGGAATCAAGACCGGCCGCCTTTTT
>SLOW01000123.1 GCA_007132315.1 Opitutales bacterium | reverse complement strand
GGTTGCGCAGGACCTCTTCCTCCCGTTTCGGAACGTAAACGGCGGCGCCGTTCTCGCGCTTGACGCGACCGATCCGTCCCGCCAATTCCAACCGGTGGTTGAGGAGCGTCACGATCTCCCGGTCGAGGGAGTCGATGTCACGGCGTATCGAGTCGAGATCCATGGGATTTTCAGTTGCGGGTTTCGGTAGAGTCGGTTTCCCGCTTTCGCTCCTCGATCTCCTCGTCGCCCGCGGCGGGTTCCGCCTCGGAGGCCGGGCCGGCGGCTTCTTCGGGCGCGGTCTCGTCCGGGTCGGGATCCCCGGGCTCCTCCGGAGAAGCTTCCTCCCGCCCGTAGGACTCGTCGGCGACCGCCTCCGCCGACACCGAAGCCTCGGTCCCGTTCCCGTTTACGTTTTCCTCGGGGAGTCCGACGTCGCTGTCACCCGGATGCCTGCCCTCGGCCGCCTGACGAAGCCAGTCGTCGATCTGGCGCTGGGATAGGACGTCGGATGCCGGCAATTCCTCGAGGGAACGGACCCCGACAAACTCCAGGAACGTCTCGGTGGTGCCGTATTGGATGGGGCGCCCCGGCAGATCGGCGCGGCCGATCACTTCGACCAGTTCCCGCTCCAGCAGGCGGTTGATCGCGCCGTCCACCGAGACCCCGCGAATGCTCTCCATCTCCGCCCGGGTGACCGGCTGGCGGTAGGCGACGATGGCCAGGGTTTCGAGCGCGGCCTGACTCAACCGCATCCGGCGCACGTCGTCGCGCAGCAGGCGGACCCAGACGGCGTATTCCGGACGGGTCACCAGACGGTATCCGTCGTGGGCTTCCTGAACCCGATAGACTTCGCCGCATTCATCGAGCTCGCGGTTGATCTCGTCCACGGCTTCGCGAATCTGCGTCGCCGTCACCAGGGAAGGCACATCCTCGGCACGCCACCCGTCGCTTTCCCCGGCCTCGTCCTCCGGCTCCTCCGCGGCTTCCTCCGCCGTGTTCTCCTGGTGAAAGCGGGTGAACACCGCTTGAATCGCCTTAGCCGTGAGGGCGCTGGACGTCGAGAACAACAGCGTCTTGAGAACTGGTTTGAGATCGAAGGTCATGAATTTCGGTGAAAACGGAATCGGCGGCCGGAAGCCACGGCGGACCGGCCAAGCTCGATCGGTCGCCAATCAGCAATGCTCCATCAGTAAACGAGTTTCCGCGCCGGAAAAACAGAAAAATTTCCTTTGCCAACCCAAGCCACTCTGATCGATAAAATAAAGCGTTTCCATGCGCGGCTCCCCGCGCCACCCGCAATCGCACAACCCGTCGAACCTTGAAAGAACAATCCACCAGCCAGAACCAACAACGAACCCATTCCTCGCAGATCGTGGACGGAGCCGACCGCGCGCCGAACCGTTCGATGCTTCGCGCGGTGGGGTTCAGTGACGAGGATTTCACCAAACCCCTCATCGGGATCGCCTCGACCTGGGCGATGGTGACGCCGTGCAACATGCACATCGACCAGCTGGCCCGCGACGCCGGAGAGGGCGTGGACGGCAACGGCGGCAAATCGATCATCTTCGGAACGATCACGGTCTCGGACGGCATTTCGATGGGCACCAAAGGCATGCGGTATTCGCTGGTGTCGCGGGAAGTGATCGCCGACTCGATCGAGACCGTTTCCGGGGCGGAAGGGTTCGACGGCGTGGTCGCCATCGGCGGCTGCGACAAAAACATGCCGGGCTGCCTGATCGCGATGGCCCGGCTCAACCGTCCCGCGGTCTTTGTGTACGGCGGCAGCATCCTGCCCGGCATCAACAAGGAGCAACCGGTCGATATCGTTTCGGTTTTCGAAGCCGTCGGCCAGCACGCCAACAAAAAACTCGACGACGCGGGCCTCAAAGAAATCGAATCCTGCGCCATCCCGGGCGCCGGCTCCTGCGGCGGCATGTACACCGCCAACACGATGGCTTCGGCGATCGAGGCGATGGGGATGTCGCTGCCCAACAGTTCGGCCCAACTGGCCATCTCGAAGGAAAAAACCGCCGACTGCCGCAACGCCGGCGCCGCCGTGCTCAACCTGCTCGAGAAAAACATCCGTCCCGGCGATATCATGACCCGGAAGGCGTTCGAAAACGCCATCACCGTGGTGATCGCCCTGGGCGGATCGACCAACGCCGTTCTCCACCTGCTCGCCATGGCGCACGCCGCGAACGTGCCGCTTTCGGTCGATGACTTCACCGAAATCGGCAAGCGGGTGCCGGTCCTGTGCGACCTCAAGCCCAGCGGCAAGTACCACATGGCACACCTGTCCCGAATCGGCGGCCTGACCCCGCTCATGCGCATCCTGCTCGACCGCGGCCTGCTGCACGGGGACTGCATGACGGTAACCGGCAAAACCGTCGCCGAAAACCTCGAGGGCGTCGAACCCTACCCTTCCGGCCAGGACGTGGTGATGCCATTCGACAAACCGATGCGCCCCACCAGCCACATCCGGATCCTCTACGGCAACCTGGCGCCCAAAGGCGGGGTCGCCAAGATCTCAGGGAAGGAAGGCTCGCGTTTCGAGGGCAAAGCCATCGTCTTTGAATCCGAGGAAGACGCCCTGCGAGCGATCCTCGACGGCACCGTCCAGGCGGGGCACGTCATTGTCATCCGCAACGAGGGCCCGCGCGGCGGACCCGGCATGCGCGAAATGCTGAGCCCCACCGCGGCCATCATGGGCAAGGGACTCGGATCCGAGGTCGCCCTGATCACCGACGGCCGGTTCTCCGGCGGCAGCCACGGTTTCGTGGTCGGACACATCACGCCGGAAGCCTTCAACGGCGGCCCCATCGCCGTCGTCCGCAACGGCGATCCCATCACCATCGACTCCGAAAAAGACGAGATCAACCTGGAGATTCCCAAAAACGACATCAAGCAACGCCTGCAAGCCTGGCGCCAGCCCGAACCCCGCGAACACCGCGGCGTCCTGGCCAAGTACGCCCGCCTCGTCTCCTCCGCCTCCAAAGGCGCGGTCACCGACGCCGGCCTGTGAGGAATGGCGCTCGGTTGGGGCGCTGGATCCATGTAGCTTAGGCTTCCAGCCCGAGCCAACCCGCTTCCGCCGGGCATCCCGCAAAGTCCCGTGCCCGGCGGAGCCGGCACCCAACCAGAGTGACCCGGAGGGCAACGCTGCGCCGTTGCCGATTCGTCCATCCGGCGACCATGCGGGGGCGTCGCCCTGCGGGAGATCCTGTGCGATTCGCGCAAGATTTTCAAAAATAAGGGATTAAGAAAAAAATCCGTTACTCCTTGACCCGGCGGCCGGGAAGGACAAAATAAGCTCAGTTTTTCACAAACTGCGGGAAGTTTTCTCTTCCCGGGCTAACGCCCCACCTTGGACAACTCTTTCGTTCGGACAGAAGAACAACCACCGTAACGAAAATACCATGAAATACCACTTGCGTATTGCAGCTCTCAGCTGCGCGGCCCTGTGGGCCTTCGCGTGCGTCACTTCGGCGCAACTTGTCACGTTCCAGTTTGACTTGGATGCCGATCAGGCGGCGCTGGGACAGGGCACCACCATTGAATCCGATGGAACCGGCAGCGGTTTTGTGACCCTCGATACCGGAACCGGGGAACTGACCTGGGAAGTCTCCTTCCAAGACCTGACCACGCCGTTGGGCTCGGCCCACTTCCACGGACCGGCCGATCCCGAAAATACGGAGGGCGTGGTCGTCAATATGGCGCCGCTCGGCGACGCCGACGGGGAAACCTCCGGTTTCCTGGAAGGGTCGGCGTTCATCGACAGCGACATCCAAACGATGATCCTCGATCACATGACCTACATCAACCTTCATACCGAGGAATTCCCGGTCGGAGAAATCCGCGGCCAGGTGATTCCCGAACCGCGCACCTACGCGTTGATTTTCGGGCTGGTCACCTTGACCGGTGTGGTCTTGTGGCGGTACCGGCGCTCGAGACAGGCATAGGCCGGTATTACATCATTCCCAAAGCAACAGAAAGCCGGCACGCGAACAACGGCGTGCCGGTTTTCCTTTGCCCGATGCTCCCGGCCCGTCGGCTAGCGTGAGTGGGTTCGAGGCAGGCGACAACCGTCGAATCGTACGGCCTGCAACGTCCGGATCAGGAGATCATTCGGGCTCGAAGACCTCGAGCACGCGGCGGGCCATTCGGAGATTTCGTACGGCTTCGGCGTGATCGGGGCGCAAGCGGACCGCCTTCGCGAAGTGTTCCGCCGCGATCTCCATTTCTCCCCCTTCGGCGAGGGCGGCGCCCAGGTTGTTGTGGAGTTCGGCGTCGTCCGGGTTCAGCTCGAGGGCGCGCCGGTAGTGAGGCACGGCCTCCTCTGGATGCCCCGTCTGATGGAGCATGATTGCCAGCCCGGACAGGGCGCGTACGTCGGCCGGGTGTATTTCCGCCGCCCGCCGGAAATACACCAGAGCCCCGTCCCGCCTGCCGGATCGGCGTAAATTCTCCCCGAACCGGATATTGGCTTCGAGATTACCGGGATTCCATTCCAGCGCTTCGGCCAGAAGCGCACCGGCCGCCGCGGGTCGCCCCTGCGCGGACAACGCTTCGGCCTGCCGCAGGAGCGCGGAGGCGGCAATGTCGGCGAGATTCCGCTCCTGAATCCGGGTAACGGCCTCTACAAACCCGGGATCCCATTCCCCTTCGACCACCTCCGCAAGCGGTGTCAAATGACCCCGCAGACGCTCCGCGATCCGGATTTCGTTGCCCTCAAGCGCGTGCCTGCCGGCGGTCGCATAATCAAGGACCGGAAGGTCGTCGCGAAGCCGCCGGCCCGATCCCGCGAACCGGGTCAATTCCTCCGGTCCCGCCAGAAAGCCCCCCAGGAAAACTTCGGGCCGGTTCAACGCGTCGGCCGGCCCGCCCCAGTAAACCAGGTCGAGGTCCTCGACCACCGTTTCGCTCCAGGGCGGTTCGGGCGACAGATCCGTCCGCCACGGAAACGCCCCGGCATTGGGGCCGATCAGGAGGACCTCCGACGTGTTGTACCACAAGACACTTTGCGGGAAGACCTCCAGGAAGGTTCCGACCACGGAACGGAATCTCTCCGTATCGAAGAAAGGCAGAGGCACGAACTGGACCAGCAATCCGCCCGGTGCCAGCCGCCGCCGGGCGGATTCGTACGCTTCCCGTGTGTAGAAATAAGCCACGCCCGGCCGAAACACCTGGCCGAGTTCGAGGGAAATGATGTCGAACGAGGCACGCGCATGGCGGAGATACGTCCGGCCGTCCTCGACAATCAACGCCGTCCTCGGATCGTCCATCCACGCGGATTCAAAGTTCCGGCGGACGAAATCGAACATCAACGGTTCGATATCGACGCAGTGCAGCCGCTCGATATCGTGCATCAGAAACCGCGAAGCCGTCTGGCCGGTGCCGACCACGAGCACGGAGGTCGGATCCGGATGCAGCAGCGCGGGGATATGCGCCGCGGCCGCCTGGTGGTTCTTCCGGTCCTCGCCCTGCCACCAGCGATCGATCTCCAGGTGGACCGCGTCGCCGTACCGGACGGCCGCCAGATTCGCCCCGAAACCCTCCCGGTAATCGAGAAGCACATCCTCGCCCTCCACCAGGAAATCCGCCGGAACCCGGACCGGCCCGAATAGCGCGACCACCGTCCAAAGACTCGCGGCAACGGCGGGAACAACGTACCGTCCCGACCGCTTCACACCGAGGTCGAGCCACAGCCACGCGGCCGCCCCGATCAGCAGACTGAACCCTGTCGCAAAAACGATCGCGCCCTGCAGTCCCCAATACGGGATAACCAGAAATCCCAGCAGCAGGATACCCAGCACGCCGCCCAGCGTGTTCGCCGCCGTCGCGAGCCCCGCACCAAGGGCGGCCGCGGACTCCCGGACCACCGCCAGACGCGCCGCGAGCGGAAACGAGGCGCCGCCGAGTACCGACGGCACCAGGAGCAACAGGGCGCATATCCACAGGTCGCCGCCCACCGACCGCCAGGTTTCGGCGGGCAATGACATCAAACCGATCACCGTCAGGGAAAAACAGATCTGAATGGCGCCGAACACCCGCGCAACGCGCCCCTCCCGGGCCGCCAGCGCCGCCGCCACCCAGCTTCCAATGACGATGCCCGCCAGAACCGTCGTCAGCACCATCGTATAGGCGATCACCGTGTCGCGAATCACCAGCGACAAAAATCGGTACCAGACCACCTGCAGTCCGAGCCCGACGAACCCGACACCGAAATACAGCAAGAGCGAAAACCCGCGCCCACCCTCGGCCGGTACGGTCGTTTCCGGTTTCGCCACCGCCCGCACTCCCCCCGCCGCCATCCGGGCCATCGGCAGGAAAGCCACCGTCAGCCCGAAGCACAGACTGATTCCAGCGGCGAATTGAAGCGTCCGCTCCAGGCCTATCGACGGCAACAACACAAACCCCGCCGCCGCCGCGCCAACCGCGGCCCCCAGTGTGTTGAGACCGTACAAGAACCCGACCCCGCGGGTCATGGAAACAACTCCGCCCGCGTAACGCCGGCAAAACAAAGGCAACGTGGCGCCCATGATCGTCGTCGCCGGCAGAATGACCGACCCGACCAGGCCGGTCCGTGCGATTCCCAGAATCCACGGCCGCTCCGGTGCGGCGCGGTAAACCACCCCGTAGAGCACATCCGCGATGTGGAAGATCCACGGCGTCGCCAGCGCGAACAGCCCGAGCGCCGCCTCCAGAATGGCGAACCAGAGCAACGGACGCTCGATCCGATGTGCCCATTTTCCGAATACATAACTCCCGAGAGCGAGCCCGAGAAAAAACACCGCGATCACCGTGCTGAGCGCGAACGTGGTCGAACCAAACACCAACGATGCCTTGCGGATCCAACACAACTCGTACATCAGTGCGGCGCTTCCCGAACCGAACAGCGCTCCCAGAGCGACCGCGTTCTGATACGGAAAAATGAGGCGGCGGCTCTTCATCCTGATTTCAGCGGTTCACAGCATCGAACTGCGGGATGCGCAATCCCGTTCGCGCCTCCGGCCCCGTGAAAAAACCGCGATCACGTCCGCTGTCGCGACCAACGCCAGCACACCGAACACGGCCATCCAAGGCAGAATAAGTACGGTTTTCATATCGCAGGGTTGGGTTGGAGTTCGGCGGCAGGATCCACGCGTCCCCGCAGCCCGCACAGAACACCCACGTCATCCCCGGGAATCCGCGCCGGCCTCGGTTACGACAACAAAAACCAAAATGCGACCGAATGCCCCAACCGTCAAGCCGCTTCGCCGCCGTGGCGCCGGATGTTGATCCATTCGCCTCTTAGCTGGAGCCAGCTAGGAGTCTGTCGGCGAAGCCCGACAGACTCCCAGCCCGGGGTCATTCGGACAAGGCCTTCATCGTTTAATGAAACCGAATCGAAATCCAGCCTGCTCCATTTGCTGGAAGGCGGCGCTCCCGCGCCAAGGTCGGCCGGTGTAGCCCCGAAGACGAGCGTTGCCAAGGAATCGGATCACCCTTTCCGTCCGGAAGCCGTGCGGCCATTCGGGAGCATGGTCCTCCAGGGGAACGAAAAACCATTGGCAGATCCTGCGCGGTAAGCGAAAATTTCCCATAACTCCCGCCGCTTCGGGAATCCTGGCGACGGCTGGCAAGTGGCGAAAAACGGATCAAGATAACTCCATCCCGCCACCGATCAGCACACAAGCCTTCACGATTTCACTTTTCGCACCAGCCTCCAGGTTGTCGCCACGGTGGCCACCACGATTTTGCCGGGCATGAGCAACCCGGACAACGTGCGCATGAAGCGGTTGGCATGTTGCTCGGGCGTCCAGGCTGGATTGTATCTGCTGTCCGGATGGCCGCCGAAGATCCCGAGGTTGCTCCGGTCGTATTCGGGAGTCACCGCCCAGCAAAGACCCAGGTAAGCCAACAGGATCCAACCGTAATGGAGGTTGAGTTTCGCCAGCGCGTCCTCGGTTTCCACGAACTCTCCCATCTCAACCAAAAAGTACCGGATCCCGAAGTAGGGTCCCCCCACAACGACCACGGTCAGCACCCACATCAACCCGTACCGCAAATAAAACCCTATTCCGCGGCTCGGCTCGGGACGCCCCGGGGCAGAGGGCGCCTCCCTTCCCCATCCGCACTCCGGACACACCGGCCCCTCCGTTCCGTCACTTCGGGATTGCATTTGGGTCTCCGCATTGCAAACCGGACATTTCATGAGGGATATTGATTCTTTCCGTTCCAATTCCCGTCAAGGACCTACGGATCGGAAACATCATCCGGCAATGAGAATGGATTTCCGATCGAACGCGCAACCGATGCCACCCCGGACCTTTTCGACGAAATGACCCTCGAAAAAATTTGATTTTCGCCCGCGAATCGGCGAAGTCGAATTTGGGCTAATCGAGTGTCGTTCGCATTCGGGTCATATCCTCACCAGGGCAAATTCCGGTTCGAGGCCGAGCCGGACCTGGCCGACCGTTTCAAAGCGATTCGCGGAGACAAAGCCGTGGTGTCGCAGGGTGTGGGCGTCGCGGAAGTGGCGTTCGAGACGGCTGCCGGTGTATATCCCGGAGGTACCCGCCAGGCCGTGCAGCATTTCCGCGACTTTCGCCACGGTCTGCCCTGCATGGGTTCCCGCCATCATCAGACCGGCGTTTCGCTCCAGCGTGGACGGTTCATCCTTCAGCGTTCGCTCCCAAGCCTCGGAAATGGTTTCGTAAAACAGCGCGCGGGCGGAGCGCAGCATGGCCTCGGCTTGACCCAGCTGCGCCTGGACGTACGTTCGTTCGCGAATTTTTCGGGTATATCCGAGCGGCGTCTTCTCCAGAGCCAGGTCGCGAAACGCCTCTATCACACCGCGCCCAATCGCCAATAACACCGGGGTGAAGATGGTGGCGACGGCCCCCATGCCGGGAAAGCGGTAAAGGGGACCGTCGAAATGCGGCCCCGGCTGGAAACCGGGAGCGAGCGGAAAGGTGCGTGATGTCGGAACGATTACACCGTCCACGGTGACGTCATTGCTGTCCGTCCCGCGCATTCCCAGGGAATGCCACGTATCGAGGATGTCCACCTCGCTCGCGCTCACGATGAACTGGAGGAGTTCAGGAACTCCATCCGACATCCTGGGCTGATCTCCGTCCATCACGATCCCACTCAACAGCAGCCAGTCCGCATCGTGAATGTTGCTCGCCAACGGCGCGCGGCCGGTCAGCCGGTACCCGTCTTCCGCCTCGATCGCCTTCAGCGGCGGGTGGAAGGCGCCCGCAATCATCACGTTCGGGCCGTTGCCGTAGATTGCTTCCACGCCTGCTTTCGGCAGCCGGGCAGACCACCAGGCAACGTGATTGCCGAGCTGCAAGGCCCAGCCCGCCACGCTGTCGAAACCGGCGATCACCTCCGCCACCCGTGCGTATGTTACCGGATCCACCTCGTGCCCGCCCAGGGATCTGGCAACGAACATCCGCTGCAATCCGGCTTCCCGCAAGCCATCCATCACCGCCCCGGCCGGTCGCCGGTCGCGTTCGGCCTGGTCGGCGTGTTCCCGAATGACAGGACCCAGGTCCCGGGCCGATTCCAACAGCATTTCATCTACGGGAAGATCTGTTGTTTGTGCTTCGTTCATGTGGTTAATCAAGCATCCCATCTTTGATTCTCGTGGCATGACCGGATCCGCCCGGTACGTTTGCCGGCGACTCGCCAAGACCTGGCGGCGACGGAAGACGCCGGCGGACGGCGCGGAGGTCGTCCCTCCAACAAGATGGTTTTCGATTCAAAGGTCATTTCGCTGTCATTTCTACCCCCATAACCGTGAGTCGCTATTGAGCGGGCACGGTTCTCTCGAGCCCGGACAGGGCGTTGCGGCGGTTGGGCGTGCGTGCCAACGACGCTTCGAACGCCGCGCGCGTTTCCTCCAAACGCCCTTCCTTCAGCAGCAACTCCCCGTAGAGTTCCCGCACGGGGAAAACCTCGCCGGGGGAGGTGGGGTGTTTGTCCATGGAATCCTCGAGATCGGCGGCGTCGCTCATCAGCGCCAGCGCATCCTCCGTGTCACCTCGCTCATACAAAATCCACGCCGCCACCGCGTCGCCGAGCGCCTCGGTCATGTAGGCCCAATAGAGGTCACCCTCCTCGCGCAGGGTCGCCACACGGTCCCGGATTTGATCCCGTTCCGCCTCGGCCCGGCCCAGTTCCCCGGTCCGCACCGCACCCAGTCCACGGGCATAGAAAATGAGCGCCTCGGCGGCCGGGAAATTCTCCCAGGGCAGGACGTCGGGTTTCCCCGTTTCCAAAGTGGCGGCTTCTTCCCATTTTCCCTGCTCCAGGAAATACCGGGCCTGGGGGGCGGCGATATTGTAGCCGGCGAAATGCGCCTCCCACATTTCGTCCACGCCGCGCACCCGCTCAAGCGTCTCGCGGGCCTTTTCCGCTTCGCCCATTTGCAGGTAGGCATACATCATGTAGTCCAACGCGTGCACGTAGTGGGCGCTGGCATGAAAGTCCTCCTCCCATTCGCGCAGCGCGGCCG
>SLOW01000117.1 GCA_007132315.1 Opitutales bacterium | reverse complement strand
GTAGGCGCCGGTGAACGGCGGGTCGCCCAGCACTTCTGCCACGTCCGGATCCCAGATTTCGATCGGATCGAGACTGCACGCGCGGCCGAAGAACACGCCGCCGCTCATTTGGTAATCGCCGAAGACCAGTCCGAGCGCGGCGCTCAAGTAAGCCTCCTGTACGCCTTCGCCCGCCGCCGCGCCGAAGGCCATGGCGGCGGCGAGCTGGGTGATCTCGAAGGATTCGAAATCGATCGTCCCGTCCGTGATCGCGAAGGCGCCCGCCATCCCCTGCGGGGTGGGCAGACCATTGCCGGTGGTGTTGGTCGTGTCGAAGGAGAAACGGGTGTCGATTTCGGCGCGCAGATCGGGGCTGAGCCAGTCGAGCGGCAAGTCCATGGCGCCGATGGTGACTTCGGCGGTACGGCCGCCTTCGGGGACGTCGCAGCCGGACGAGCCTTCGGACCGCAGTTGCTGGATCTGGAGGTAGGCGCGCAGTTCCATTTCGTCGGGCACCTGGAACTGGAAGCGTCCGTCCAGCCGCAGCAGCCGCAGGGAGTCGCCCTGAATGTGCGCGTGACCGTCGATTTCACCCGCGCCGATCTTTTCGCCCAGCGAGCCGATGGCTTCGTTGATCTCGCCTTCGGCCGCGCCGATGGTTTCGGCGATCAGGTTTTTCGCGCCTTCGTTGACCTCGGTGAAGAGTGTATCCACCACTTCCTGCTTCCCCAGGTAAACGTCCTGAATCCGTTGGCGGACGATGCGGTGGTATTGGCGGACAATGTCGGATTCGAAGAAGACGTCTTCAAACGTTTCGCGCAGGAAGGCTTTGAGTTCTTCTTTCCTTTCCTCGACGGTCTCCGGGTCGTGCTCGTTCTCGTCGGGGGCGATTTCGTCCAGACGGAAATCGGTGCGCGGCAGCATCTCGAGCCGGGCCAGAGCTTCGTCGAACACGTCATCGACGATGCCGTTGATTTCTTCCTCGGCTCCGGCGATTTTTTCGCGAATTTCGCCGGCGAAGTCGTCCACGGCCTCCGCTTCCTCCGCCAGCGCCGCCCGCAGCTCGCCGATCCGTTCGTCGATGCGCTCGAGGAACTCGGCCACCTGCTGCAGCGTGGGTTGGGCGCGGTCCATGACCTCTTCCAGCGGTTCCTCGATCAAGTCGGCCACCAGTCCGGGAACTTCTTCTCCGGCCAGTTCCTCGATCAGGATGTGGAGGATCCTGCCGGCATGGCCGTCGGGGAGCTCGGGCAGGAGTTCGGCAATGCGGTCCTCGTCCACCGCGACGGAATCCGGCATCATCACCAGGACGCCCCGAACCGAACGCTGAGCCCGGGCGAGTTCGTCGTCGATGCGATCAATCAGGTTCATGGGGGCGCCGGTGACGTTCTGAGCGGAGCCGGCCAGGTCGGAGATCCGATCTTTGAGTTGCTCCCGTTTGGCCTCGGTTTCGTCTTCCAGGCCCTCGACGAAATCGTCCCAGTCGTTCAGCCGGTGCTGAAGGTCGGTCAGGCGGGAATCGGGTTCGACATCGCCGTGTTGTTCGTGGAAATCCGCCAGGTAATCGTTGATTTCATCGGCAAGGTCGTCGAGCAGCGGGTCGATCCCCTCGTCGAACAACTTGCGGAAGATGGTCTGGACTTTGTCGTCGAGCAGGACGGCGAACGAATCGACGCCGCCGGTAATTCTGCCGAAAATCTCTTCACCCACTCCTTCGATCAGCGCCTCCGCCCCGCCGAGGCCTTCATCGACCGCGTCGTAGAGGATGTTGGTGAGATTCAACTGGGGCAGTCCGTCGTATTCGGCTCCGAACGACAGCTCGGCATTGTCGGCGCTCAGGTAGCGGACCTGGTGTTCCACTTGGAGGACCAGAAGGTCGTTCTCGATGTTTTCCGGGGAGCGGAAGGCGCGGTTGACCGCGTTCCAGCGGAGCGGGTAATCGAGCTGAATGACCCCGAGCCAGTGCTTGCGCGCCCGTGCCAGGTACTGGGTGTTGCCGGTGTCGTCGGCGGTGGGGTTGCGGTAGTAGGTCAAGGTCTCGCCCTCCGGGAAGCCGCGGTTGGTTTGATCGAAGGCCCGCTGGTTGAAGAAGTGGTCTCCGTTCTCGGTCCAGCCGTCTTGCTCGTTCGGCCAGCCTCCGGTCACGTAGTAGATGCCGGGATCCTCGCCGTTGGCTTCAGGATCCGGGTGCGGGGCGGGATTGACCTGGAGCTGGGATTTGACCCGTTCGAAAAAGGGCACTCCCAAGCCGGCCGCCACGGTGAGGAAGGCGTTCATATCGGCTTCGGTGTCCCGAAGCGCATGACTGCTGTAGTACAGATCGGCCACCGGTTCCAGGTTGTAACTCTCGGCGCCTGGACCGGCGATTTCCAGCGTCGTGGGCGCGATGAGTCTCGAGTCGATGCCGGCGGGGCCTTCACCGTCGAGCTCCAGGTGATCGTTGTTCTCGGCGATGAGCTCGCCGCTGTTGAAAAAGCCGAGCGTTCCGTACAGGCGGGCGGCAAAGGCCCGGGATTCGGTGCCGATCCCCAGGGTGAGGTAGGCGCTGGTCGGATCGCACGGGTCGCCCGCGTCGGGTTCGAATCGGATGGCGTAGGTGGAAAACACCGCCTGCCAGAATGCGAGGGTCTTGTCGGGGTCGCCGTCGGGGGGCTGAGCCT
>SLOW01000132.1 GCA_007132315.1 Opitutales bacterium | reverse complement strand
CTCAACGCATGCGATTCACCGTTATGTTGAACCGCTGAATTCAGAATGAAAACCGAATCCCATTCGATCACCGCCGGTTCCGCTCTCGAACCGGTCTGCCACCTGGGAGTCACTCCGGCTGCGACACCCGCGGTGGTCGCCTGCCTGCAGACCGAGCGACCGGCGGGTGTCACCGTGGTGGTCTGTGCCGATCTCCCGACCGCCGAACGCCGGGCCGAAGGACTATCGTCCCTCCAGAAATTGGCCGACCGAATCCCGCAACCGCGCGTCGCGCTCCTGCCCCCGGGCGGTGAAGACGCCGCCCGCGACCCCGAGATCGAGGCCGATCGACTCCAGGTCTTCAACCTGCTGCGGGAATGCGCCGCCCCCGGCGCCGAATCGGCGCTCATCCTGGTCACCACGCCGGCCGGAGCGCTCTCCCCGGCCCCGGGCGCCGCGTTCTTGAAGGAGGCGGAAGTCGCATTGGCCGCCGGCGACACGTTCGGATTCCAGGAATTGATCGAACGGCTGCGGGACCTCGATTACGACAGCGAAACGGTGTGCGAAAACCCCGGGCAGTACGCCGTCCGCGGAGGAATCATCGACGTGTACCCGGTGGCGGCGGAAACGCCCTACCGCATCGACTTCTTCGGCGATACGGTGGATGAGATCCGCGCCTTCGATCCCGCCGACCAGCGTTCCGGCGACAAAATCGACCGGATATCCATCACCCCGACCGCCTCCCGCCTCGCCCGCGAAACACCCGGGCTGCTAGCCGACCACCTTCCGGGCACCGCCACCTGGATTCTGGCCCATCCGGAACTCTGGCCGGAACACGATCCGACTGTCGCGGAGCGCGACGGAGCCGCCTGGCTCGAGCTCCAGCACCACCGCGCCGCCCATGCGGATTCCTGGCACGCGCTCAGCGACCTCGACCACCCGCCGGATCTGTTCGCCTCTCCGGTGGAGCGGCGCGACTGGCACACCGAACCACTCGAAAGCTACCGCCTTTCGAGGGACTGGGAAAACCTGCCCGACGATGCCGCCGCCGGTGAGGACGAGGCGCGTCGGCTGTTCTTTCACCAACTCGCCCGCTGGCGGCGCGACGGTTACACGATCACCTTGTTCACCAACAACGAAGGTGAGGAATCCCGCCTCCGCGAAATTCTCGACGAACTCGATCTTCTCTCCGACCTGGAACCCCGTTTTTGCCGGGGCGGGCTCGGCGAGGGGTTCCTGATCCGCATGCCGGAAGGAGCTCCGCCGGTTCCGGGCGGCGAAAGTCCGGATCCCGGAGCCGCCCCGGCCGAGCGCCCGACCGGTGTGGTGGTGGTTTCGGACAGCGAGATATTCGGACGTTACCGCCGGCGCCGTCCCGCTCGCGCCAATCGCAAGAGAGTCGTACGCTCACAGGTCGAACACCTGCTGGACTTTTCCGAGCTCACCGACGGCGACTACCTCGTTCACGTCCAACACGGCATCTGCCGTTTTCGCGGGATCAATCCGATCATTTCGCGCGGCGAAAAACGGGAGATGATCTCGGTGGAATTCGCCGACGAAGTCACCCTGCACGTGCCGTTTCACGAATCGCACCTGCTAACCCGTTACGTCGGCCTCGCCAAAGCCCGCCCGCCCCTCGGACGCATCGGTTCGGCCGCCTGGGAGAAAACCCGCCGGGCAGCGGAAAAGGCCACGCTCGATTTCGCCGCCGAGTTGCTGCGCACCCAGGCCCTGCGGGAAAGCCGCACCGGCTTCACCTACCCCGCCGACGACACCTGGCAAAAGGAGTTCGAAGCCGCGTTTCTCCACCCCGAAACCCGCGACCAGCTCCGGGCCATCTCGGAATGCAAGGGCGACCTCGAACGCCCCAAACCCATGGACCGGCTGCTCTGCGGCGACGTCGGATTCGGCAAAACCGAAGTCGCCATGCGCGCCGCGTTCAAAACGGTCATGGCGGGCAAACAGGTGGCGATTCTGGTCCCCACGACCGTGCTGGCCCAACAGCATTTCCAGACGTTTCGCGAACGGATGGCCGACTATCCGGTGATTGTGGACATGCTCAGCCGCTTTCGCACCCGATCCCGCCAGACTGCCATCCTCAAGGCCGTGTCGCAGGGAAAAATCGACATTCTCATCGGCACCCACAGGCTACTGAGCGGCGACGTCCGGTTCCGCGACCTGGGACTGGTGGTCATCGACGAGGAACACCGCTTCGGGCTCAAACAAAAAGAGCGCTTCAAACAACTGCGGGAATCGATCGAGGTGCTCTCTATGAGCGCCACGCCGATCCCCCGCACCCTTTACCTCGCCCTCTCCGGAGCGCGCGACCTGAGCGTGATCGAAACCCCGCCCGTGGACCGCCTGCCGATCCGGACCGTGGTCCGCAACTACGATCCCGACCTGATCGTCGATGCCGTCCGGTTTGAAATGCGGCGGGGCGGACAGGTCTTCTACCTGCACAACCGTGTGGACACCATCGAATCGGTGGCCGCCCGGCTAGGCGAAATGCTTCCGAAAGCCCGCATCGCCGTCGGCCACGGGCAAATGACCGAGGGCGCGCTCGAACGCGTTATGACCGACTTTACCGCGGGCCGATACGACATACTGGTCTCCACCACTATCATCGAATCCGGCCTCGACATTCCCAACTGCAATACCCTGATCGT
>SLOW01000230.1 GCA_007132315.1 Opitutales bacterium | reverse complement strand
CACCGGCACCTCGGCCCTGCGGCCGACCCTGGCCGCGATCGAAGCCGGGAAACCGATCGCTCTCGCCAACAAGGAACTCCTCGTACTGGCCGGACAATTCGTCACGGCCGCGGCCCGCCGCTCGGGGGCTCCCCTTCTCCCGGTCGATAGTGAACACAGCGCCCTCTTCCAGTGTCTGGAAGGTCGCAAACCGAATGAAATCTCCCGACTCATCCTCACCGCGTCCGGGGGCGCCTTTCTCGACCGTCCCCTGGAAGAACTCGGCCAGGTGCGCCCGGCCGACGCCCTCCGCCACCCCAACTGGTCCATGGGGCCGAAAGTTACCGTGGACAGCGCGACGATGGCGAACAAAGGGCTCGAAATGATCGAAGCCTACTGGCTGTTCGACGTCGCACCCGAGCAGATCGACGTCGTCATCCACCGCCAGAGTATCATTCATTCGCTTGTGGAGTTTATCGACGGTTCGATCCTCGCCCAATTGTCGCCTCCCTCGATGACATTCGCCATTCACCACGCCCTGACCTACCCCCGGCGGACGCCCGCGGTCCGGGAATCCCTCGACTTCACGCAGGCCCACCGCCTCGACCTGGAGCCGGCGCCGGCGGAACGTTTTCCCTGTCTCTCACTGGCCCGGCGGTCCCTCGAAGCCGGCGGCACGGCCGCGGCCGTATTCAACACGGCCAACGAGGTGGCCGTTCAGGCATTTCTCGACGGGCGGCTGCCTTACCTCGAAATCCCGCGGGTGATTGAAAAATCGCTCGGACACTTTGATAGTTTCGAACCGCGGGAACTTCAGGACGTGCTCGACCTCGAAGTCGCCGTCCGGCGCGAAGCGGCCCAGACCATTGCACAAACCACATGGAAGACAATTTAATAACCACACTGCTGTCCGGATTTTGGTCGATTTTCCTGATCATCGTATTCTTCGGGGCGTCGATCTTCGTCCACGAACTCGGTCATTTCCTCGCCGCCCGCCGCCGCGGACTGCTTGTCGAGCGGTTCTCCATCGGTTTCGGACCGAAGATCTTTTCCTGGACGCGCGACGGCGTTGAATATCGCGTATCCTGGCTGCCGCTGGGCGGTTACGTTTCTTTGCCGCAATTGGCCGACATGCAGGGGATCGAAGGCGAATCGCAGCAACGCAGCCTGCCGCCCATCAGTTACTCCTCCAAAGTGATCGTGTCGGTAATGGGAGCCGTCTTCAACGTCCTGTTCGCCTTTGTGCTCTCCCTGATCCTCTGGGGCGTCGGCTATCCCGCCGCGGTCGAACAGCAAACCACCACGATCGGCCACGTCGCCCCCACCCTGACGCTGCCCGGCGGTGAGGAATTCGTTTCACCCGCCTCCCGGGCCGGAATTCGTCCCGGAGACATCGTGCGCACGGTTGACGGAGAACCGGTCAACACCTTCACCGACATCCAACACGCCGTGCTGATGGGGTCGGGGCGCGACGAAGAGGGTAACCCCCGGGTGACCCTGTCGGTCGAACGGGACAATGAGCTGCGGGAATTCCCGGTGTACCCGATCCTGGTGGGTCGCGACCGGCTCCGCACGATCGGGATTCAAGGGGCACATCCGGTGAACGTGGAGAGCCTGTCGGAGGGCTTCCCCGCCGAAGAAGCCGGCCTGCGCCCGGGAGACCGGATCGTCGAAATCGACCGTCAGTACGTGTACTCCCTCGGTCAGATTCAGCAATACCTTCAGAACGTGGAAGGCGCTGAAGTCCAGTTGACCGTGGAACGCGACGGCGACAGCCTCTCCCTGGCAATCACGCCCCGTGAGGCGGTGGTGACCCGCGACGGCGACACCCAGTACATGCTCGGTTTTCGCCGCGAGGAAACCCGTACCCTCGTTTACCGCAACCCGGTCGAACAGGTGGACCACGCCCGCAAGCGTGTCTTCCAGATGCTCGGCAGCTTGGTTAATCCGCAGACCGACGTCGGCCTGCGTCACATGTCGGGACCGGCCGGCATCGCACGCATCATCCACTGGGCGGCCCAAGCCGATTTTCGCTTAGTGCTCTTCGTGATGGTCCTGATCAACGTGAACCTGGCCATCCTCAACCTCCTTCCCATTCCGGTACTCGACGGTGGACACATCGTTTTCGCCACGATCGCCAAGCTGCGGGGCAAGAGGCTCCCTCCAAATTTCGTGGCCGCGACGCAGAGCGTCTTTATGCTCCTGCTGCTCTTCCTGATGTTGTATGTAACCTTCTTCGACATAGACCGATGGTGGCACGACAGCCAGGACGCGCGCGAATACCGCGAGACCTACATCGAGCCCACGCCGGCCGACGAGGCCCCCGAACCCTGAGACTGAGCCGCTCCGATGGAGACCTATTGCCAGTCGAGATTCCGCTGTTACCGACGTCCGACCCGAGAAGTCCGGGTGGGCGACGTCGCCGTGGGCGGAAACAATCCGATTCGTATTCAGTCGATGACTACCAGCGACACTCGTGATATCGACGCCACGGTGGAGGAAGCGACCGCCCTGGCGGAGGCCGGATGCGAGATCATCCGGATCACCGCGCCCAACGTCACGACGGCCGGTTTCCTCCGCGACATCGCGCGCCGGCTGCGCGAGAGAAAAATCAACAATCCCCTGGTGGCCGACATTCATTTTCTGCCTGCGGCCGCAATGGAAGCTGTCAATCACGTGGAGAAAGTCCGCGTCAATCCGGGCAATTACGCCGACCGCAAGAAGTTCGCGGTACGCGAGTACTCGGATTCCCAATACAACGAGGAACTCGAGCGCCTGCATAAAGCTTTTTCGCCGATCGTTCTGCGCTGCAAGGAGCTCGGCCGGTCGATGCGTATCGGCACCAACCACGGATCGCTCTCGGACCGGATCATGAACCGGTACGGGGATACCCCGCTCGGCATGGTGGAGTCGGCGCTCGAGTTCATTCGCATCGCCGAATCACATGGCTTTCGCGACATCATCCTCTCGATGAAGGCTAGCAACCCCAAAGTCATGATCCAGGCCTACCGGCTGCTCGTGCATCGCATGGAACAAGAGGACATGCACTACCCGCTTCACCTCGGAGTAACGGAAGCCGGTGACGGCGAAGACGGTCGTATCAAGAGCGCGATCGGCATCGGAAGCCTGCTGGCCGACGGCCTGGGCGACACCATCCGCGTCTCGCTAACGGAAGACTCCGTTTATGAAATTCCGGTCGCCCGTGCGATCGCCGACAAGACAAGGCGGCTATGGCATGACACACCGCCCCAAAATCGCGTGACCGATTCGATCCCTCCCTTCGGTTTCGAACGCCGCTCTATCGCTCCGGTTTCACTCGGCGAGTCGTGTCAGGTCGCGACCGACCAACCGCCACGCGTGATCGCGCGCCTTCCGCGGTCTCCGGGCGCACAGACCAGGTTCCTGGAGGAACTCGAGGCGGCCCGTGGCGCGTTGAAAGATACCCCGGTGGAAGGTGTGGAATGCCCACCCGTCGCGGTCGAGGACATCGATAGTCTCGGCACTCTGATCCAAAAACTGGACGGCTGGCTGGCTGCACTGATTGTTCCCCTGGATACTGCGATCGCGCCGGCGGCTCTGGAAAGCCTGCCATGCGGCGTCTCGACGCGACTCGTTCTTCACCGCGTGTTTTCGCAAGGCGAAGGCGACATCCTCGGAAGCTTTATCAAGCTCTGTAAACACCGCGGGTACGTTCTCGCGGTGGAAATCGCGCCCGCCGACATTCCCCACTTCGCCGAAACCCTCGCCGCCGCATCGCCCGGCACTCTAATCTTCACGCTTTCCCGTCCGGTTGAGGACTGTCACGCGGTCGGCACCTACCGTTACCTCACCGAGGCCCTGCGCGCCAACCAACTCGAAGCGCCGATCTGGATTCAGAATACCGGGGCCATGCGAATGGGGCCGTCGGATACTTTTCTCGACCACCTCATTGACGCCAGCATTCTGACCGGCAGCCTGCTCTGCGACGGAGTCGGGGATCTGGTGAGCATCGAGACCGAGAACGATCTCGCGCGAGGCACTCGCCTCGCTTACAACATCCTTCAGGGCGCCGGCAGCCGGATCACCAAGACCGAGTTCATCGCCTGTCCGAGTTGCGGACGCACCCTCTTCAACCTGCAGGACACAACCCAGCGTATTCGGGAGAAAACGGGTCACCTTAAAGGTGTGAAGATCGCGGTGATGGGCTGCATCGTAAACGGACCGGGAGAAATGGCCGACGCGGATTTCGGGTACGTGGGCGGTGCGCCGAAACGGGTCAACCTCTACGTGGGCAAGAATTGCGTCGAATACCACGTGCCGGAGGAAGAAGCCGATCAGCGTCTGATCGACTTGATCAAGAGCCACGGCAAATGGAACGATCCCGAGTGAGGGACGGCAAACCCCCGGAATCAATCCGGAACCGTCACCGGTGAACGATCGCCGGCAAAGAAGGCCCGATACACCTCGTTTCGCGGTTCCGGAAGGCGGGAAACATCGAACTCCGCCCGTGCGAGAGCGTTCGGTCCGTAACGGTAGGAAGCCGCGAGGCGGGGATAGGAAAAAACCTCCCTTTCCTCCAAAAGATCACGGAGGTGTACCAGGTAGGCTATGCCCTGATCCACGTTGACCCGCCACCGCCAGGCGTGACGGAACGGCCGGTCTGTAACCGTATCCCACGCCGGCCGGCGGAGTTGCATCAACCCGCGGGCTCCCTGGTTGGAGGCGTTGGCGTCGAACGTGCTCTCCGCTTTGATGATCGCAAAAACAAACGCCGGGTCCAGGTCGTGCTCGGCGGCCCGCCGCTGGACGTGGGTCCAGACCCGTTCTCTGGGAACAAGATCAGGCGGCCGGGTGAGCCAGTTGACGAGAAACGACAGCGCGATCAACACCAAAGCTCCACCGATCACCCAGCGCTCCGGACGCTCGCGGGCATCCCGCCACCAACGGTCGGGACCCATTATGGCGAGATTTTTCGTATTCACCCCGGATTGTCCGCCTCACCGAATAAAGCTCGAACGATAGCCTCCCACTCGTGCTCGAGCGATACGGAAGGTTTGGGTCGCCCAGCCCGAGAATACCAATAGGAGGCGTTGCCCTCGTCGCCCTCCTTCCGGTGCAGGTAGGCATGGACCCAATCGCCATCCTTGCTGCCGGCCTCCTGGCAGAGTTCGTGCGCCCGACCCCATTCGCCGCGAGCATCCCACCACAGGGCCTGGAGCGGAAGGGACAATCCGGAAGGCAGCGAGGTTTCGGATTTGGTAGAATCAATAAATTCGTCCAAACTCATGGTGGTTGTGTATCAGATATTTCCGTGAAAGTCAAAACCTGCGCCCCCCCTTTGCGGAGCCGAGTACCAAAACCTACCCCAAAATCCAATCGCAGTGCCGACGTGAACAAAAATTCTTCTTGCCGATTCTCGTGTAACGGTAGTATTTTCCCCTTTCTCCGTGCCCAAAAAGGCATTGCACGGACGTTCCTTTCCACACTACGGTTTGTTTTCGGCTTTTCCTCACCGAGGGGTATCATTTCGCTTGGAAGGTAGAAACCTGGCGTGGAAAACCGTCAAAGGCGAAATCCTAAGGCACAGAATTTCAAATCTTTGCCTCCCTAGCTCAATTGGCAGAGCAGTTGACTCTTAATCAATTGGTTCCGGGTTCGAATCCCGGGGGGGGTACTTTTTTTATTCCCAACCGCCGGCGTAGCTCAATTGGCAGAGCAACTGATTTGTAATCAGTAGGTTGCGGGTTCGAGTCCCATCGCCGGCTCCTTTATTGAGAACAACTTACGGAACTTGCCCCAAAGTAACTTTTTACGCTTGGCCACTTCTTGGCCACTTTTCAGACCGGGGTGATCCCCTTCCACCCTTGCGATTTCGGCCAGGGTGGATTTCCCTTGCGGCCGTCCTTCAGGTCTCCATCGTCCTGAAATCGCTGCGCCAAGTCGTTTCTGGTTGCATTCCGTGATATATTCGCATTGAACGGTTTCCCTAGAATGGGCGAACCGAAGATCCAGCTATCCGGGCATTCCCGGAGCCGCATTCAGGAACGCGGGTTAAGCGACGATGATGTTATTTCAACAATCAAGAGCGGCAGAAAGCGACGAACTCGAAAGGGCGAACATGGCGGCTGGGTATTCAACTACCGCAAGGAGTTTCACGGAAAGACCCTTTTTGTTTGCGCCGAAGAGGTGAAGTCCGGAAAAAACCTGACAATCCACGTGATCACAGCATTTATCGAATAACATTAAAATCCGGCGCCCATTACCGGAAAGTCGCCAAACGGAAAAACCATGAAACAAAAACGCACAGCGATCCCAAGTGCTCCGACTATCGAGATCAGCAAGGGAACCAAAGCCCTTTATTTGCGGTTTTCCCATGCTAAGGTCGAACGCACGGATTCCCGGATTGACGAGAAAGCCGGAACGATATTTGCCGTGGATTTCGACAAAAACAACAAGATCGTGGGAATCGAGGTCGTTGGGGCAGACGAGATCTCAATCAAATCGATCAGGGAACAGGTTCCTGTAGGCATCCCCGATTTCGATCCCAGCGAAACGCGGATCAGGATGCAGGAACACCAACTTGCGGAAGCGGTTTAGCCTCACACACTCGACCCCTTACCCGCCCGAGCCCTCGAAAGCCCCGCCTGCGCAATCCTACGGCTCCCTGGTCGCCTTTTCAACGACTTCCTGGCGGCGCTCGGGTTCGACTTTGGCGACCGCTCTAGCCTGATCCCGGGTTGGATTTTGTAGAATCCCTTCTACACTTTTTGCGGCATCAGATTCGCGCATTAGCAGATAGGCATTGCTCCGAGTCATCCCCCACCGCTCCCGGCAATACGACTCGAACGTCTTGTGCGTCGCCCGGTACACGGGTGTCAGTACCCTCGCCCGTCCTCAAAAGGCCCGCCTGGCTAATCCTGCGAGTCCCTGGATGCCTTTCCGTCCTCCAGGTGAATCGCGCCGGCGTTGAATTCACTGAAAAGCTCAACCGGCGAAGGCGGAGCAATCCCAGGTCCGCCATTCAGCGCCTCGAATTGCGAAACGAGGTTGTGGCGCTCCCGGTCGGAAAGTCCGGTCAGCCAGATTTCGGCCATCGTCTCGCGGGAATAGGTTGTTCTGCTCATCCCAAAGAAAAGCGCCGTCTGCGGAATTCAGACGGCGCTTGAGATATCACTCTTCAATCAATCAACCGACGATAAGCGGTCGAAGAAATTCGGGCAAAGCGCCCCTCAACGGGCTAGGTCAAGGGACGCTCGATGCCTAAGCCTCAACTCCCTTGCGGGGAGTGTCCCGGACCCACCGCCAGGCGAGATCCAGGTGAGGTGTTGAACACGCCGCCCAGGCCGAAACCGTGGCGGCGAAAGTTAAGGTTTCAAGGATCATTGATTCGCGCTATCGGTCGAAACAACAAAGCTCGCGGGATGCCTCACAGCAACGTCGGCCAACTGCGTGATGATGACTCTAATCCTTCCCTGATCGGCCAGCGAATATTGATCAATGACCAAATCCAAAGCGCCCCATTGACCGATAATCAGATCGGCGAAATTCCCGAACAGCGCCTTGTTGGCGTGAGCGGTCTCGGAAAGAACCGTGGTCATGTGAGTGCGGTAATCGTTGACCATGCCGCCCTCCATCAGGAAACGGCCAGAACCGGAATCTTTGCTCACGCTCTTCCACTTGCCAGCGACGGCTGGAGAAACCACGAATTGCGGATTGCCCCGGAGAGCATCGGCGCTTCCGAGAGCGCTTTCGAATTCGATAATCTTTTCCCAGGTCGGAGCGCCGGAAAAATCGACGGTTCCAATCCCACTGGTAGCCGTATCCAGGCTGTAGATACCCCTAGGCTGCCCGCCGGTTCCGCTCCCGGCAAGCGCAGCAACGTCCAAACCCAACGCAATCCGCAAAGCGAGATCGCGGCGAACGAGATTTTCGATGTCGCCGGAGGTTTGGACGAGCAACTGCTTGCTGTAAACGCTCATCGTCGAAAGCCGGTGCGGCGTCAGCGTGATGTCATCGAATTTCAATTTCGAGCTGTCCACGGTGCCTGATTCAGGCAACCATTCAGCGGTTGATCCTGCCGTTTGACGAGGGAGGACGAGAGTCCCGGTCAAGCCCCTCAGAACCGTCGCGCCAGCCGACTCCACAGTGGGAGTCGCGTCCAACTTTTGAATGGTCGGTCCCTGATCGACGCCAACGAGAGCCCCGGCCGATTGGAAGTCGTTGGCAAACATGGTCCTCCGGCCGTCGGTGTGCCCAGACCGTTGGTGGAAAAGCGAGGTCGGAATCAAAATCCCTTTCGCGCTCAATCCGGTAGTGCGCTCCAATTCCTGCGAGCATTCCGCTTCGTAACCGTCAAGCGGCCGATTGCTGGCGAGTTGGCGGATTGCGCGAGTCAGGCTGAATTCCTGGTTTCGGGAACCGCGGGAACGCTGATCCAAAATATTCCAATCGGCCCCACCCTGCGGCCCTGCATCGGCTTCCAAGTGGCGACGCAAAAAAGTCGCGTCGTCGGTGTCGGATTTCGCGGCGCGTTCGATTTCGGACTCGTCAACGTCGATACCGCGACGGGAAAGAGTTTGTGCGATGCCGCGAAGGCTTTCCTTCCGGCGCAGTAATTTCAATTCATTGTCTTGCTCTAGTGTCTGTGGCATTGTAATTCTCCTACTGGCGGTGTTACTGTGGTTAGAAAGTGAGCGTCCCACTCCAACGGAGTGATCGGCGCTGATTGTTACGATACTGACTTCAAGCGGCTCCCACTTGCGGACGATACGGCGGCCACCCTGCTCGATGGCGTCCAGAATCCGAAAGCCCACCGAAACGAGTTGCCGGATTCCGTCGCGAACGTCCTTGAAAACCTGTTTGGCGAACGAGCCGTTGCCGAAGCGAACGGTCGCCCGGCCCTTCCCGTTTTCCACCCAAGCCCTTTGCACAACGCCAATCTGTCGTTCGGTGTCGTGCTCGAAAAGAAGTGGAGCACCTGCATTCAACCGGCGAAGGTCAACGGCGTCGGGATTGTGAACCAGTATTTCCTCCACCTCGCCCGCGCGGATTGGCGTGTCGCTCGAAAACGACAATTCCACCGTTCGGGTGTCGGCATCCGTGCGGACAACCTGGACGTGCGTAATTTGCCGGTGCTGGCGGTTTTGGCGGTTACGATTCGGCATCGTGTATCGGAACATGGGATACGGACACGGAGATGTCAACACGTATTTGACCCATCGATACGCTTTCCGGTTCCGGGTCGATACGCAGAGCGTCGCCGCCGAAGGCTTCGTGCGCCCGACGGAGTTCGTCGCGGTCAACGGCCTGGTCGTCTTTGGGTATCAACAGCAATGAACCATCAAAGGCTTTGAAAGCCTTCCGGCGCTCCTCATCCATTCTCATTTTCATGGTCGTCCTCCTTTGCGTCGTTTGTGTCATCGTCGAATTCCGGGAAAGTTAGCTCGCCAAGTTCGTCCGGGGCCTGCTCAAGCTCGTGTCTCAGCAGTCGGCATAACTTCGATACTTCATTGTGTGGCAGGTCCGTTCCCCGGATAGCGTGAACGATGCGAACAATCTTTTCCTTCCAGACGGCGGAAGCATCGGCAAGCGGTATGACCTCCCCTCGCATTCGTCGTAAGCGCTCCTCAATCACGTCCCCTCGAAGTCGCGCTTCGCGTTCCCGTGAGGTTTCGCCTTCGGCAAGTGCTGCGGAAACTGCCGTGGTCAAATCGTAGTACCTCGCCCGGCGTTCCACCTTCGCCGGCTGGATTCTCGCAAATGCGCTTCGGACGCGTTCCCGGCCGAAACCGCAGCGTTCGAGGTCGGTTCGGGTGACAAGTATTTCTTGGTTTTTACTCATGGTCGATTTGTATCATAATTTTGGATTCGGTGCCAGGATTCTGGGTCTTGTTGGAATATAGCCCGTTCTGACCCGTGCGCTCAACACCGTCACTGAAGCTCCAGGAGGGAGCCGAGAGAACCAAGCCCCCGGGGTCACTCCTCGTCCTCCATAGCGGCCAGCGCCTTATCCACGGCTTCCGCTTCCCTTTCCGCCGACAGCCAACCACAGTCGTACACGTCGGCGGAGTCCAGGTCTGGTTTCGCCCGGCCGAGCTTGAACGGGTTCGCGTGTTGCGGCGTCGAGCACCAGAATTGCCCGTAACCGAGTTTCCATGCTTCGAGAATTTCTCTATCAGTCATTGTCCCCTCCTTGGTTGTCATCGGTTTGCGGATACTGAAGCAGCCCTCGCCGGATTCCCCATGCGATTATCTTCTTGGACTCCTGACAGAGCAGGTGAAAGCGGATGGACCTTGCGGCTTCGAGTCTTTCGTGGTGGCTCGCCAGTCGTACGCATCGGCGTTCCAGTGCGGTATGTGTCGGTCTGGTTGTGCTGGTGTAACTCACGTGTTCCTTTCGGTTGTGGGGTCGGGTCCTGGTCCAAGGTTCACAGGATCACCCCCTATATATAGGGGGGTGAACCAATGAACCCAGCTAGGACCACGGGACCAACTTGACCCCGATTTGAACCTTTGAACCCAAGTCCGTTTATTGGCTTTGTTGTGCGGAGAATTCGGGTTCACGGCGCT
>SLOW01000171.1 GCA_007132315.1 Opitutales bacterium | reverse complement strand
GGCCCGGGTTTGATTCTTTCTTGCCAAAGACTGTACGGCTCCTTTTCTGTTGGGTTGCGGATTTCGGCACGGCCGTCATCGGACAGCGTATGTGTTTGTCATTCGCAATGTTAAATAACAGCCAATCAGACGAGGGTATAGAACTATGGCAGTAAAATTAGCAATCAACGGATTCGGACGTATCGGCCGACTGGTCTTCCGTTCACTGGTGGACGAGGGGCTCTTGGGCAGGGAGATCGACGTGGTCGCGATCAACGATCTCGTGCCGGCGGCCAATCTGGCCTACCTCTTGAAGTACGACTCGATTCAGGGACGTTTTAATGGAGAGGTCTCCACCGAGGGCGACGACGTCATCGTTGTGAACGGCCACAAAATCAAGTGCCTGTCGGAGCGCGCCGAACCCGCCCGGTTGCCCTGGAAGCAGTATGACGTCGATATCGTGGTCGAAGCCACCGGTCTGTTCGTCCAGGATACCAAGGCGCGCGGCCACATCGAGGCCGGAGCCAAGAAGGTGATCATTTCGGCGCCCGGCAAGGGCGATGTGAAGACCGTTGTGGTCGGCGTCAACGACGACACCCTGACGGCCGCGGACGAGGTGATTTCCAACGCTTCCTGCACAACGAACTGTCTCGCACCCATCACTAAGGTGGTGCTCGACAATTTCGGCATCGAAGAAGGGCTGATGACAACCGTGCATTCGTACACGGCGACCCAGAAGACCGTGGACGGCCCCTCGCCCAAGGACATGAAGGGCGGGCGCTCCGCGGCCATCAACATCATCCCCTCCGGCACCGGAGCCGCCAAAGCGGTCGGGCTGGTGCTCCCCGATGTGAAGGGCAAGTTGACCGGAATGGCTTTCCGCGTTCCGACCCCGACAGTCTCCGTGGTCGATCTCACCGTGCGCACGGTGAAGGAGACCTCGTACGACGAGATCTGCGCGAAGATGAAGGAAGCCGCCAACGGTCCGCTCAAGGGCATCCTGGAATACACCGAGGACGAAGTGGTGTCTTCGGACTTCATTCACTGTCAGGCGTCCTCGATTTTCGACGCCGGTTCGGGAATCGGACTGAACAACCGCTTTTTCAAGCTGGTCAGCTGGTACGACAACGAGTGGGGCTACAGCTGCCGCTGTGTTGATGTCATTCGGAAACTGGCCGGATTCCTCTAAGTCAGGAAGCCACCGGTTCCCGTTAAGACAATTCGTAGGCCGGCGCGCCACGGTTCTCAAGCGAGGGCGGGGCGCGCCGGATTCAACTAAAGAAATTTTTTTGGAGGACACACGATGTCCGCAGTCAAATCCGTCAAACAAATCGACGTATCCGGAAAGCGGGTGCTCGTACGCGCTGATTTTAACGTTCCCCTGGAGGATGGAAAGGTGTCCGACGACAGCCGTATCGTCGCGACCCTGCCGACGATTCGCCATCTTCTCGACCAGGGCGCGCGGGTGATTCTGATGAGTCACCTCGGCCGGCCGAAGGGAAAACCGGATCCGAAGTACAGCCTCCGGCCCGTGGCCGGAGCCCTGGCCGACCAACTGGGCGTGCCGGTGCTGTTCCTCGAGGAATGCATGGGCAAGTCCGTGGAAGACGCCGTGGGCCAGATGAAGGACGGCCAGGTCGTTCTGCTGGAAAACGTCCGTTTTCATCCCGAGGAGGAGCGGAACGGAGAGGATATGTCCGCCGCCCTCGGGCGGCTGGCCGACGTGTACGTCAACGACGCTTTCGGCTCGGCCCACCGCGCCCACGCCTCCACGGCCGGAGTCACGGCTCATGTGGATGCGTGCGTCGCGGGTCTGCTGATGGAGAAGGAACTGACGTTCCTCGGTGACCACACCGAACGGCCGGACCGGCCGTTTGTCGTGATTCTCGGCGGGGCGAAGGTGAGCGACAAGATCAGCGTGATCGATGCGCTCCTGGACAAGGCCGACACGATCCTGATCGGGGGCGCCATGGCCTATACGTTCAAACTCGCTCTGGGCGGCAAGGTGGGCAATAGCCTTTCCGAGCCGGACAAGGTGGATGTCGCGTTGGAGGCGATCCGCAAGGCCGAGAAGCGCGGTGTGACATTTCTGCTGCCGGTGGACAATATGATTGTGGAAGCCGTCGATTTCGACGCCCGCACGGTCGGCGAGAGCCGTTTTACCGGCGAAGGCGAAGACATTCCGGAAGGTTGGGAAGGCGTGGATATCGGTTCCCGAACGATCGAACTTTTCAAGCGGGAGATCGCCGGGGCGAAAACCGTTCTCTGGAACGGGCCGATGGGGATTTTCGAAATCGAAGCGTGCAGTGCCGGGACCTTTGCCATCGCCGAGGCGGTGGCGGCCAACCAGGGCTGTGTCTCCATCATCGGGGGCGGCGATTCGGTGAAGGCGGTTAAGAAGAGCGGTTATTCCGACAAAGTCAGTTTTATCAGCACGGGCGGCGGCGCCAGCCTCGAATTCCTTGAAGGCAAGGTCCTTCCCGGTGTGGCCGCGCTGGATCAGGTTTGATTTCAACACGTATTATGACAGCGACCAGAAAATATTTTATCGCAGGCAACTGGAAGATGAACAAGAACGTGGCGGAATCCGTCGCGTTGGCCAAGGAACTCGCCCGCTCGATTGGGCAGCAGTACGATCTCGATGCGGTGGTGTGTCCCCCGTTCACGTCCCTGCAGGCGGTGGCGCGGGTGATTGAAAGCTCGACGATCCGCATTGGCGCTCAGAACATGCACCCCGAGCAGAACGGGGCGTTCACCGGCGAGGTGTCTGCGGAAATGCTCCGGCATCTGTATGTCGATTACGTTATTCTGGGGCACAGCGAGCGCCGCGCCTTGTTTGGTGAAACGGACGATTTCGTGAACGCCAAGGTTAAGTCCGCCCTCAACAACCGGCTGCGTCCGATTCTATGCGTGGGTGAAACCCTTGAGGAGCGCGAGGCCGAAAAAACGTTCGACGTCGTCGAAACCCAGATTCAGGGAGGCCTGGCCGATGTCACCGCCGAACAGGTGGAGCGCGTCGTTGTGGCGTACGAGCCGGTCTGGGCGATCGGCACCGGAAGAACCGCGACGCCGGACCAGGCCGAAGAGGTTCATGCCTATCTGCGGAAATGGCTGGAGAAGCGTTTCGACGCCAGTGTCGCCGAACGGATTCGCATTGTGTACGGGGGATCCATGAAACCCGCCAACGCCGGCGAATTGCTGGGCAAACCCAATATCGATGGCGGGTTGATCGGCGGTGCTTCCCTGGAAGCACGTTCGTTCGCGGACCTGGTCCAGGCCGGGGCGGAAGCTTCCAAATAGCACCGCGGCGCGTCCCGCCGGCGCATTATTCCTCCAGTGCTTTCCGGATGCGTTGGATTCGAACCGGGAATGGGGGGTGGGACGAAAAGAACGCCGCCATTCCGCCGGGCGCACGCGTTCCGGAGTCGAGGCGCCGGAAGAGCTGAACGCCCGCTTCGGGGCGGTAGCCGGCGGCGCGGGTGAGGCGGACGGCGAACCGGTCGGCTTCGAGTTCCTGGCGGCGCGAATAACCTTCCGCCACCAGTTTGCGAACCAGTTGGGCGACCAGCGGCCGCAGCGCGCCGCCGATCGGACCTCCGCGGGAGAGCACGCGGGCGATCTCGGAGGTGAGAATCCGATTGAACGCGTGGCTCCTCACCACGTGTCCCATCTCGTGAGCGAGCACGAAAGCGATTTCGTCGTCGTTCCCCGCGAACGAGTCGTAAAGCGGACGCGACACGAACAGGAAACCGCCCGGAAGCGCGAATGCGTTCTCTTCCTTTTCGGCGACACACCGAACCTGGAACGAACGTTCGCGATTGACCAGGGCCTTGCTCAAGTGTCGTACATGGGTATTCAACCTGTGGATAACCTCCGGCGTTCGGTCCAGTTTGCCGTCGCGGGTATGCAGATAGGTGAGGTAACAGCCCATTGCGTATTCCGCCCGGATCCGCTCCGATTCGGTTCCGGTCAACGACCGGTAGATCCAACGCGCTCGCAACACGGAAGGAGCGGCCTTGCGGCCGAGGTTTTCGAAAAACTCACTCATCACACTCGCCACCATGACCATGCCGCCGCGCTTCGCCAACGCGAGCCCGGATTATGGTGTTTCTCGGGTGGGCCGGCATGCGTATCAACGTCGGGAAAACCCGTTCCCATGTCAAACCACCTCCCTCGGAACAGTCGATTCGCGCTGACTCTTCTTGCCGACGGGGGATCGCCACAGGAATCTTTGGTATAGGCAGGAGAATCGTCCGCCGGCGACGATTTGGGTTACGGTTTTTTTCCCGACAGCGTGTGAAGTTTATCTTAAACCAGACCAGCACAAGGAACCTAATGTCCTGCGATGGAAATTCGATGCAATAAGTATCCTTCTCATAGGCGGAGGTGAAGCCGGAAATGATCATACGAATTTCTCTCGCAGGACACTAACCTGTTTTTACGGGTTGTATCCAAAATCAGATTGCGATAGAATTGTCCCGTTAGTAGTCCTTTTCTTAATCAGCTCGTGGGGGAAACAAGCCTTTGAGAGCGTGAATCGTTTTTCGTGTGGTGTGCGCGATGCGCTGGCCGATGTACGGCGCTACGGACTCGGGTCGTCGTCGAGCGTGCCGGCGATCGAGTCCAACCGTTCGGGATACACCTTCACCGGATGTCGTTCTCGCAGTTCCCGTTCCCGAAGCTCGGCGGCTTCGTTCCGTGCTTCCCGGACGGCTCGGCGCGCCAGTCGGGGGCGGACCGAATCGAAGTCGCGGTAACGGGCTTCGTCGCGTTCCACCAAACGAAACAGGTAAAAGCCGTTGTCGGTTTCGATCACCGGACTCAGTTCGCCGGGCGTTTCCAGGGCGAACACGGTTTCGGGAATGGAGGAGTCCCACTCGGGAAAGTCGTCGTCTTCCCGCCACCAGCCGAGGTCCCCGCCGCGGTGACGTGAGGCGTGGTGGTGGGAGTGGCGAACGGCCAGCTCGCCGAAGTGGTCGGGATGTTCGGAGCCGCTCCAGGTTTCGACTTCGCGTCGCGCCCGCTCCAGTGTTTCGCGCCGTTCGGCGCGGCGTTCAGAAGCCATGTCGTGCGGCGCCTCCACGAAAATTTTCGCGGCCCGTGCCCGCGCGGGAATTCGGAAGTCATCCCGTGAATCCTGATACATTTCGCGCAGGTCGCTTTCCGACGGGGGCTCCGGTGGCGCTTTGTTTTCTTTCAGGTCCCGTTCGACCGCGGCGGCGAGGATCCGATCGAAGCGGTGCCGCATGGCGGGGTCCTCGTGCAGGCCCCGGCTCTTCGCTTCACTGAGCCGGACTCGAAACGCAATAAATTCCTCCAGGCGTTGTTCGGCGTTGTCGGGATGAAAGCCGCGGTTGCCCGCCTCGAGCCATTGTTGAAAGGATTCCCTGGTGACCGGTTCGCCGTCGATGCGGGCGAGGATGTCGTCTTCCCGAATTGACTCGCCACAACCGGAGAGGAGCAGGAACAGGGGAACGAGAAGCACGGTCGCGGCGAAGCGCTTCCGCAACGCCTTGTGGTTCGATTGGCGTTGGACGATGGTCGATTCGCCCGTCATGTCACAGGTCCGGTTTTCTGAGGGTGACGCGGTAGTAGCGGGCGGCGTCGGCTTCCGGTTCAGGCGCCTGGATCAACTCGTCGATGGCGGTGGACTCATCGAGGCCGACGGACCACGCCGTTTCCCAGTTTGCCAGGTCTTCGCTGGTTTCCACTGCCACTTCCAGACCCCAGCGGGGCGGATCCGGTTGTTCCCAGGCGACACGGAACGCCGGCGCGCCGGATTCGTTTACCAGCCGATGTTCCAGCCGCGCTTCGGCGAGAGGGCGGTCGTCGGCGGTGGGGTCGGTGTCGAGCAGAAACTCGAGCAGATTGGGGACGCCGTCATGGTCCGGGTCGGCGCCGGGCGCGGCGTCGTCTCCGCTCAGCCCGTGGTCGGCGATCCAGGCTTCGTAGGACAGGAAAAACACGTGGGGATCGGTGCCCATGGCGTAGTGGCCGAGCGCGTCGATTCCGTCGCCGGTGAAATCGCGTGCGGCTTCCGAGGGATCGGACGGATCGAGGTCGTGTTCCTCCGCCCACCAATCGGGAAGGCCGTCGCCGGAGGAGTCTTCGTAAGGGTGGGTGAGTATCAGATCGAACCGGCGGGTCTTTCCGCGATCCCGTTCTGTGTAGTGAACTTCAGAATACGACGGACCGGCATCGGGGAACAGGATCTCCGCTTCCCGGCCGTCGATCGTCGGCGTTCGCGATTCGTAGACGCGGGGTTCGGAGGAGGCGGTGATCGCGGCATGCGCCGTGAAACCTTCCGGCACCCGTTCGACGGGTACTTCAAGACGGTAGGAGAATTCCTCCCCGATTTCCTGGAGATCGGCCGTGACGGCGAACGACGCGTCCGGGTCTTCGGAAGGTGCGATGGTCCATTCCAGCGCCCCTTCCCTCAGCAGCAATTCGTATCCATCGTATTGATGCAGGACTTTGCCGTAGAGCAGGACGGGCGGTTCGGTGAACTGCTGGGCGCTCGCGGCGCCGGCGGCCGCCGTGAAGGCGAGGCCGGCCAATGCACGGCGGAGAATCGCGTCACCCTGCTTGCGGCGCGCTCGACGCGCCGGGTGGAGCGCGGCGTTGCTTGTTTCTTTGAAAATCGACGAAAGAGATTCTGCTGTCATGAGTCGGCCCTCAGTTTCCGGAATACGAATAGGTTTCGAAGAAGAGTTTGATGTCGCGAACGCCGCCGGTTTCCGCGTCGCCGATAAAGGTGTCGAGGCCGGCGTCCGGATCGGCCAGGAGGGTTCCGCCCGGAATCACAATCATCCACTCGGTGTTCCAGACCGAGCGGCCGATCAGGCGGCTGTCGGTCACCATTTCCGACAAGTCGAAACCGCCGTCGTGGAAGGCGCGAAAGCGGGAGTAACGCCGGTGCGTGCCCAGGGACGTGTCCAGAGTGTCGTTCATTGGGATCCAATCGGGGTTGGCGAGGTCGGTCCCGCCGACCGGAAACGGGATCGGGATACGATGATCGACGATCTGGAACTCCCGGGTCGCCAGGGTATCGCCCATGGGGGAGCGCAGAATGTCCATGCCCACCGGGATCATGTAAATGCGCGGGGTGGCCGAGAGTCCGGCACCGTCGTAGTTGTCGAACCAGACGCCGACGGAACGGATCTTGGTGGAGAAATTACTCGGGTCGTAGGCGCTGTCTCCTCCGCCGAGGGTGCGGCCGAAGAAATTGTGACCGAAGGTGATGTCGCTGCCGAAGCGGAAGACCAGACCCGGTTGCGGCCCGGCGGCTTCCGGGGCGAACGGGCGCATGTACCGACGGAACTCCGGGATTTCCCAGAGATCGTCCACGCGGTGGCGTTCCAGCGTTTCGCGCCAGGTGTCGTCGGACTCGTCGCGGATTCGGAAGAGTTCTCGACGCAGGGAGAAACGGCCGGTTTCGATTTGCGGGTTGTTGAAGCCGAGCTGTCCTTTGAGGACGGCGAAGTTCTGTTCCATGCGGGCGAGCGGGTCGGACAGACCGTGTACGCCGTGAATGGGGGTGCCGTCGATGAACTGGCCGATGGCGCGCTCGCGGATAATGTCATTGAAAAAGCGCTCGCCCGACGACGACTGCCCGCCGACCAGGTTGGTTTCGTAATCATAGGTTTTTGCCGCCAGGTAGGTGTAGCGCGCGGCCAGGTCGAAGGCGGCCCGATATTTTTGCAGCGCGTCGTTGCGGAAGAGCCGGAAGGTCATGTCCTGGTATCGGTTCACCTGGGTGGCGCCGGCGACGCGGCGGCGGAAGGCGGCGCGCTTTTCCAGAATGCGCTCGCCTTCGGTCATCGCCTGCTGGACGCGGCCCAAGGCCGAGTCGAGTTCCATCTGTTTCTGGAAGAGGTCGATCCGGTAGGCGATTTCCTCTCGCATCATCTCTTCGATTTGTTTGAGCCGTTGCTGAATCTCGAAGCGGAATTCCGCCTTTTCGATTTCGATCGCGGTGGTGAGTTCGATATCGCTCTTGCCGGATTCCTTGACGTGTTCGGTGATCTCCGCGCCCATGGAGACGGCGCCCATGACTGAGTCGGCCACCGCATGGGTCGCCAGGACCGCTGACCGGGCCGCCGAGGTGGCGTCGGTGGAGAGGCCGACGACTTTCGGAAAGGCTTCGACGATTGTGTCGGTGATATTGGCCGCGAGGTCACGCGAATACTCCATGGTGGATTTGGTGATCCGCGCGTCGCGGATGGCGCGGTCGAGCGAAACGATGTCGTCCTTCCGCGCGTGCAGCAGCTCCAATTGTTCGGCCTGGAGGCCGAACTGGGCTTCGAGGAGTTCGAGTTGGTCCTCGATCCCCTGAATGTGGCGCCGGTAGGCACTCAGGGCCTGGAGCAGTTCGGCTTCGAGTTCGACCATGTTTTGCAAGCCCATCTGGATTTCTCCCGGCGCGCGGCGGCCGCCCATGTCGGGGGTCGCCTGGAACGCCCATCCGGAGCCGGTCTGTTCGCGCGTGCTCAGGCGGTAATCCACTTCGAGCAGTTCGTCGGAGCTGGAGAAGGTTTCCACCGCGGGGGCGTCGGTTTCGAAGAAATGGGCGTAAACGTTGTCGAGCGATTCGCCGTTTTCCTCGGCCCCGAACCGCATGGCGTCGTAGAATGCGGTGATTTCCGTATCCGGTTCCGGAATTTCGCCGAGCACTCGGGCGGTGTCCACATAGAGGAAATTGTAGAGATCCGGTCCGTCATATCCGTCCGGATACAATTGTCCGGGACCGATGTCTCCGGAGTAAGGATAACCGTAGATTTCGATCAGCCGGTGCTTGAAATGCAGTTCCTCCTCGCGAACCTCCCGGGCGAACTCGTCGGAGGAAACCTGGAGGCGCCGCAGGCGATTGGACAGGTCGTTGGCGTAATCCCAGAGGAGCCTCGCGTTCTCGACCGCGTTCCGGGCCCGGTCGTACACCTGTTCGAAATGGGTCTCGCCGTCGTCCACCCGGGAGGGATCGATATCGAAGGGGACGGCGTCGCCCTCGGCGATTCCGAGTGGGTTGAGTCCGCGGTCGGACTCGTCCAGGCGCGCCTGGATCGTCCGGAATTCGGCCGGGATTTCGCGCAGGGCATCGACGGTTTGCCGATCGATCCGGGCGAGGCCCGCGGGTTCCTCGCCGAGGTCCGGATTGAGGTGTCGATCGTGTGTTTCGGGAAGGATGGCGTTGGCGACGGCCCAGTCGAAGTACGCTCCCTGACCGGCGCGGCGTGCCCAGTCGTCCACGCCCCAGGCGCGTTCGCGGTCGGGATCCTTGTAGCCCTGCCACTGGCCGGCGGGGTCGGCGGTGTATTCGCGGCGGTAGGTCAGATTGACGGTTTCCGCGCCCGCCCGCGCGCGGGCGGCGGCGGCTCGCGCGAATTTCTGTTCGTCGTAGTAATCGACCTCGATGGCGATCCCTCCCACGGTCGTGGGCTGGGATCTCGGGAGCCAGTCGTATTCCGGATGCCGGAGGAGGCGGTAATGGCTTTTCAACGCGGTCAGGTAATGTCCCCAGGCGTCGCCGTGACCCTGCGGGTACATTTCCCGGGCGTCTTCTTCGGTGATCACGCCGTCGTCGGTCTGGTCGGTGATGCCGTAGTTCTGAACATAGGCGGGTTCGCCTTCGAGCCCGCCGGTGAAGTTCCAGAACAGGCGGTTATAGACCGGGGCGATATTGACGCTCGCACCGGAACCGTCACGCCCGCGCAGCAACGCCAGCTCCTCATGGAGCAGGGAGGGTTGTTGGTTTTGAAAAGCGAACAGCGTGGGGGCGAGCGCGCCCACTTCTCCGTCGTTGGTGGTGAAACCGATGGTCGGATCCTGGGCGTCGGAGTAGGCCTCGTTGCCGAGCAGCATGTAGAAGTCCGAGATCCGGGTGGCGGCGCGCAGCAGGGCGTTGTTCACGGCCGTGTTTGTGGCCGGATTCGAGGCCTCGATGCTGAGATCCATGCCCCGGCGGAGGACGGTCTCGTAGAGTTCGATGAGACCGACCTGTTGGAGAAATTCGGGATCGTCGTTGAGCGCGACCGGTCCCTCGAAACGCTGTCCAGCCTGGCCGATCATGCTGACGTAGGTTTCGGCCGGCGAGCTGTGGAAGTCCTGAACGCGGGCTTCGAAGGGACCGATTCCCTCCAGCACCCGGTCGATCCAGCCCTGAACGAGGATGGGTTCTGGCTCGCCGAACTCGTTCTGGCCGATCCAGTCGCTGACGAACGGTACTCCGCCATTGTTCAGATCGCCGTAGCCGGAATACATGGCCAGCACCCAGAGGTTGCCGAGCGTACGAAGGCCGGGGCCGCCGATGGTGATTTCGTGGAGTCCGTCCTCGGGGTGTTCGAGGGGCTGCCAGCCTTCGCCTTCCGGGTTTTCCGGGTCGGGCGGCGGCGGAGCGGTGCCTTCGTCGGCGAAGGTGTAGTACCAGGAAAACTCGATCTCCGATGGGTCGCCGCCGAAGTCGAAGCCGTGCCGGATCCATACCCGTTCCTCCAGAGCGTTGACGCTCGGGATGACCACCAATCGCCCGCGTGCCGGCGGGGTTTCAACGCGTATCACGTGCAAGGATACGGGACCGCCGGCGTCGGGGTCGTTGTTTTCAGCCAGGGTTACGAATCCGGTGCCCT
>SLOW01000323.1 GCA_007132315.1 Opitutales bacterium | reverse complement strand
GCCCTTCGAGCATCGTTTTGCTCCACGTGTATTGGGCGATATCGAGCGGGTGTCGGCCTTCGATCTGGTTCGGATCGAGCGTATCCGCGATCGCGCGGATCGGGTCGTAGTCGCCGATTTCGTCGAGCACCGCTCGGCTCAGGAGCGGACGGGCGATTTCCAGGGTGGCCATCCACGGTTGAATCCAGGAAGGCGTGAAACCGCAGAGTTCGTCGAAAGCCGCATGGGCGGCCTGCACTTCCGCCAAGATGGCTCCCTTGAAGATTCGATTGCTCTCCTCGAGCGCGCGGTGAAACGACTCGACCACTTCGGAGGATTCGTCCTTGAGTCCGTGCAGGAACATGTCCCGCTTGAACGACGGATAACCACCGAACAACTCGTCCGCCCCTTCGCCGGTCACCACACTCTTGTAGCCGCACTCCCGCACGCGGCGGCTCATGCAGAATTTCGCCACCCCGAGCGTGTTGTAAAAGGTGCGCTCGGCGTGATACATAGTCCGGAGGTAGTTGTCGCCGTACAGATCGGACGCTTTGAGGCGAATCAGTTCCTGCTCCGCGTTCATGCTTTCGGCCATCTCGGTGGCGATGGTCGCTTCGTCGTATTCGTCGTTGTCGAAACTGATGGTGAACGCTTTCACGGGTGCCTGCTGAGCGCCGCTGGCCAACCCGAGGATCGAACAGCTGTCGATTCCGCCGGACAGGTAACAGCCGACGGGCACGTCGGCTTCGAGGCGAAACGTAACCGATTTCACGAGTTCCTCGCGAATACGGAGAATGTGATCCTCCGCGGTTTGGGAGTCGTCGCGTTCGTCCCGGCGGGGGAAATCGAGATCCCAGTAGCGTTTTTCCTCGATTTCCAGACGCTTTCCGCGGCGCTGTACGATCAGCATGTGACCCGGCCGGAGAGCTTGAATGCCCTCGAACGCGCTGGTGCCCGGAACCATGGTGTGCATCAGCTGGTGCACGGCGGCCCGGCGGTCCAGTTTGCAGGGGATGTCCGGATGGGCGAGAAGTGACTTGACCTCGGATCCGTAATACAGGCTGTCCTCCCGAACGCGGAAAAACAGCGGACGGATGCCGAAGCGGTCACGCACCAGGATCATCCGGTCTTTCTCCTGATCGTAGAGCACAAAGGCAAATTCGCCGCGCAGCTTCCGGACGAAGTCCAGCCCCATCCGTTTATAGTAGTGCAGCGCGATTTCGCTGTCGGAGCGGGTCCGGAACCGCGCGCCGTCGGCCATCAGGGAGGCGCGGTGACGCTTGTAGTCGTAGAACTCGCCGTTGACGGTCAGGACGAGGTCCCCCGCCTGGGAGCAGAGCGGCTGGCTGCCGGTGTGGAGATCGATGATCGTGAGGCGGGCGTGGCCGAGCGCGAGGCCGCGTTCCGAGTCGATATGACTGCCCGTGCCGTCCGGCCCGCGGTGATGGATTCGCTCCACCATCGTCCGAAGGTTATTTTCCGCCTGCTCTTCGAGGCCGTTTGCTTTCCAGAATCCGGTTATTCCGCACATGTTGAAATTTTTTTGTTTATTCTTTTATGCCGGAATCGTGGGTGATTCCGGCGGTGCTTGTGTCGAAGGGAAAAGATCCGTCACGCGACGGGTATGCCGTCCGGGAGCCGGTCGAATCGGTCGAAGAGCGCGGTCAGCAGCGCCTGGCGCGCGAAAACCGCGCCGTGAGCCTGGGAAAAATAGAGGTTGTGCCGGGTCTCGTCCAGGCTGGTATCCAGCTCGCTGAGACGGGCCAGCGGGTGCATGATTACGGCGTTCTCTTTCAGCGGGCTCGACTCGTCCAGTTTGTTCTGGCTGTCCAGGGAGTGATAGCTTCCTCCGAGGTGGGCGATCGAGTTCATGTAGATCACGTCGAGGTCCGAAACGACCTCGCCGATGCTGTTCGATTCGTTGAACTCAATGCCGGCGGCTTCGATTTCGTTGCGGAGCTCCGGGCCGAGCGGATCGGCCATTTCGGAAATCACCGAGATGCGGTGGAAGTTTTCCTCGAACAGCAGGGACATCAGCAGGAAGCTCTTCACCGCCCGCATGCTGCCGGGCGTTCCCATGATCCCCAGGTGCAGCCCTTTGCTCTTCTTGCGTTTTGCGACGGCGAGTTCCGGTTTCCATTTGAGAAGCGCGTACCAGTCCGCCAGCGCCTGGGTCGGGTGCTCTCCGGAACCGTTGCCGGCGTTGACCAGGGGAATGCGCAGGTTGTTGCGGATGCGTTCCAACGCGTCGGTTTCGGTGTGGCGCATGATCACCAGGTCGCCGTAGGCGTTGAACATTTCGCCGATGTCGCCGAGTGATTCCCCCTTTTTTACACCGGTGATGGCGGCGTCGGGGATGCTGATGATTTTTCCGTCCAGGCGCAGGGTCGCGCTTTCGAAGGAGGTGCGGGTGCGGGTGCTCGCCTCGAAGAACGCGGTGATGACGATTTTGCCGTCGAGGAGATGGTAGGGGGCGATCTCCATCACTTCGAGCAGCGCGGCGAAACGGCAGAGTTCGACGACGGATTTTCGATCGAAATCCTTCACCGAGAGAATCGAGCGGTGGGCGAGTTGTTTCAGCGTATTCAGGTCGATCGGATGATCGCCCAGCAGTCCGCGCGGATCCGGTCGCAGGGTCCGTGTTTCCGCCGGCGGCTCCAGGGGTTTGGTACTCTGGTTTGCCGGCAGGATGGGGCCGTGGTCACCGGAAT
>SLOW01000091.1 GCA_007132315.1 Opitutales bacterium | reverse complement strand
GGCTGCTAATGGAGGAAATATCATGACAGGAGAGTGGAACAGGGATGAAAAAACTCATGGAAGCTTAACAAAGGATCCTTCAGGCTTGAATCTCGTTTATTTTTCCCCCAATTGAAGATTTATCTTCCAATCTCTTCCCGCTGTTTGTCATGATATTTCCTCTTTTAGGAGTCTGTCGGCGAAGCCCGACAGACTCCTGGGGTGCCCGGCGTCATTGTTGAATCAAGCCCATGAAACCGAATCATTACCACGTTGCCGCACTCTCCCTCGCCGTCGCCTTCTCCGGCCTCTCCTGCCGGACCACCCCGGATGACTACGACCCGCCCCCGGCGCCCGCCACGCTGGGGCTGGAGGATCCGGATCCGACCGCCGACGTCGGCGCACCGGACAAGGACCGGGAACGGAGTGCGTTCGATATCGGTGACGGCGTGGCGCCCCCGCCGCCCGACGGGCCGATGAGGATCTCTCTGGAGGAGGCCGTGATGATGACCTTCGAAAACAACCGGTCGCTGCGCGTCCAGCGTATGCGCCCGATCGTGGCGGGAACGTTTGAGGATCTGGAGCGCGCGGCTTTCGATCCGACCCTGTTCGGTGAGGCCTTATTCAACCGGCGACGCGACGACGAGCTGATTCCCGGCGTGGGGTTTGAAACCGAGGACAGCGAGACCACCCAATTGAGCGCCGGCGTGCGCCAGTCCTTTCCCACCGGGACCGATCTCACCCTGGGGCTCGATCAACGCTTCCGGAACCCGCGCGGCGGCGATCCGCAGCGCGACGACATTCGGGCCTCGCTGACGGTGACGCAGGCGCTGTTGCGCGGACGCGGCCCGGAGGTCAACCTCGCCCAGCTTCGCCAGGCCCGTTTGGACTCCCTGGCTTCCGAATTTGAACTGCGGGGCTTTGCCGAAGCCCTCCTGGCCGACGTCGAGAGCACCTACTGGGATTACGTGCTGGCGCGGCGCGAGGTGGAGATCTTCGAGGAATCGGTCAACCTCGCCCGGCAGCAACTCGAAGCCACACTCGAGCGGATCGAGGTCGGTCAACTGGCCGAAACCGAGATCGCCGCCGCCGAGGCCGAGGTGGCGTTGAGGCGCCAGGCGCTGATCGACGCGCGAAGCGCCCTGGAAGGCTTGCGGCTGCAATTGATCCGCATGATGAATCCCGAGCCGGGAGAGGCCGGTTGGGACCGTGACATCGAGGTCGTGGACGACCCGTCGGTGCCAGATGTCGAACTCGACGACGTGCGCGAACACGTGCAGGTCGCCCTCCGACTCCGGTCGGAAATCCACGAGTCTCACCTGCAACTCGCCGGACAGGGCCTCCAGGTGGTGCAGACCCGGAACGGCATGTTGCCGCAACTCGATTTTTTCATTAACCTCGGCAAGACCGGTTTCGCCCAATCCTTCGGCCAGTCCGTGCGCAACCTGGATGGCGACGACTACAGTGCCACCGTGGGCGTGCGGGCCGAGTACGCTCTGGGCAACCGTCAGGCCCGGGCCAATCACCGGCGTTCCCGCGCCACACAACGCCAGTCGGAGGAGAGTATACGCAACCTGGTGCAGCTGGTGGAGCTCGACGTGCGTTCGGCTTACAACGAGGCACACCGCGCCAAACAACAGATCGAAGCCAGCGGCGCCACCCGCCGTTTGCAGGAGGAAGCGTTTCGGGCCGAGACGGAAAAGTTCGAAGTGGGATTGTCCACGGTACTGGAGGTTTCCCAGGTGCAACGCGATCTGCTCGAATCCCAAATCGCCGAAGTTGGAGCCATCATTGATTACCGCAAAGCCCTGATCGACTTGTACCGCCTGGAGGGATCCCTCCTGAAACGCCGCGGCATCGACGGTCCGGGAGAACGGGAACTCTCCCGCGCCATGATGGAGAACGGCGTTCCGAACGGCACCCGGTAAAGGCAAAACACCAAAGCCCGAAACCGCACTCGGAAAGCTCGTGTGGATTTCATTCGGCCTCGGAAAAAGAAGGATCGTCCCATGGATCCTTAACGGGTTCGTTACCGCGCTCGAAGGGTGACGTCTTTGAATTTCCTGAAGTTCCCGTCGAAGCTTGTGATTTCGCATTGGGTGGCCGCCGCTTCGGATGGACGGACAGCAGTGGTCATCGGAGTCCAAAACCATGAAAAATTGGACTGACTCCCTTTCGCCGCCCCGGCCCGAAGCCGGCACACTGGTCGCCATCAAGGAACATTTGTCGCGTAACGCGAAGTTCAGCGTGTCAGGGTCCACGAAGCCACTGAGGTCGTCCTCGACCTCGAAATTGTTCCGCCGCGGGGTGTCTTCATTGTAGTTGCCCGCATAGGTGTCATAAATGTAGGGATAACGGCTGCGGTATGGGTCCTCGCCAATGTTCATCTCCGCGACCCTCCGGGGAAACCCGTTACCGTGCGGCTCATCGGTCCGCATTTTGCTGACGGCCCGTCGAATACCCTCGACGTTGCCCTGGCCGTCCTGGACAAGCTGGGGAGATTGGATGGCGATATTGTTGCCGATGGAGGCACCTCCGCCGCGATCAATCTTGACTCCCGTCGAGAAGATATGTGACCCTAACAAACTCTGGAACCCAAAGTATTATCCCTGATGTTGCAAAAATCGCAGAAGTTCGGCTGGCAAGGCGGACCCAAAACCGGCGCAGGGATAGTACTGGAGTACGTGAGCAAGCCGGTTGCAGGGCCAACGCCGCCACGGCGGGCTTG
>SLOW01000145.1 GCA_007132315.1 Opitutales bacterium | reverse complement strand
GGGCGGGCGCCTTTTTCTTGAGCGGCTTTGTTTCCTTGGTCATTAGCATGGCGGGCATTGGGTATGAGGAAAGCAGAATCACTGGATTGTTCCTTGGGATCGTTCGGTTTCCTCTGGATCGTATTGGTTCGTCCCCGTAAGAACAACGACCCGCCCGCGTTATTCCCGTTTTGAACGTTTTTTTAAATTTTCTCCGCGATCCGGATGGCTTTGAGCATGCCCTTGGCCTTGTCCAACGTTTCCTGGAACTCCCGTTCCGGCACGGAGTCGGCCACCAGACCGGCACCGGACTGGACGTGGATCCGTCCCTCCCGCAGGAACGCGGTCCGGATCGCGATGCAGGAATCGAGATTTCCGTTGTAGCCGAAATATCCCAGGGCGCCGCCGTAAATGCCCCGGCGGTCGAACTCCATTTCTGAAATGATTTGCATCGCCCGGACCTTGGGCGCCCCGCTGAGGGTGCCGGCAGGGAAGGTCGCCCGCATGAGGTCGAACGCGTTCTTGCCTTCGGCGATTTGTCCTTCGACTTGGGAGACAATGTGCATGACGTGGGAATACCGCTCCACGAACATGAAGTGCGGCACGTTGACGCTCCCGTGGCGGCAGACCCGGCCGATATCGTTCCGGGCCAGATCGACCAGCATCAGGTGTTCGGCTTTTTCCTTCTCGTCGGCCAGCAATTCGCGCTCGATGGCCAGATCCTCGGTTTCGCCGCGTCCGCGCGGCCGGGTGCCGGCGATGGGACGGATCTCGATTTTTTCGCCGGTGAGTTTGACGTGTACCTCCGGCGAAGCGCCGACCACGGCGAAATCGCCGGCGTCGAGCAAAAACATGTAGGGTGAGGGGTTGACCGTCCGAAGCGCCCGGTAGAGGTCGAGGGGCGTTTGTGTGAAGGGCTTGTCGAAACGCTGCGACAGCACGACCTGGATGATGTCTCCGGCGCGGATGTATTCTTTCGCGCGCTCCACCAGGTTTTCGAAATCGGGGCGGTTGAAATTGCCCGGCGGGACCTCGATTCCCCGGGGATCCGCCAGCGGGACCGGTCCCACCCCGCCGGGGCGCGCGACGATGGAGCGCAGACTCTCGATCTCGCTCAGGGCGGCGTCGTACGCGGCGTCGGCGTCTCCGGCGCGGATGTGGGCGTTCACGCACAGGCGCAGCGTCTGCCGCACGCGATCGAAGATCAGGACCGAGTCGATCAGCATGAAGTACAGAGTCGGGGCTCCGGTGACGTCGCGGGCCGGTTGTTCCGGGGCCACCGGTTCGAGGGCATGCACGTATTCGTAGGCGAGAAACCCGACCGCCCCGCCGGTGAAGGGCGGCAGTCCGGGCTGTTCGACCGGCCGGTAGCCGGCCATGTCCTCTTCGACCAAAGTGAGAGGATCTGCCGGGGCCGGACGGCGACTGATGCCGCCGTCGGCTTCGGTCACGGCGACTTCGCCCTCCCGGACGCGGAAGATTCTGCGGGGACGGCAGCCCAGGAACGTGTATCGATAGACGTTTTCTCCGCCTTCCACCGATTCGAAAAGAAACGCGGGACCGTTGCGTTCGAGTTTGGCGTACAGCGAGACCGGAGTCTCGAAATCGGCCATGAGTTCCGTGTGCACCGTCACCACGTTTCCCTGACGGGCAAGCTTCCGGAACGTTTCTCTGTCGGGATGGATGGTCATCGCTTCGAAGGATTGGCGGGATGCTGACAGTCGGGCGGGGTGGCGGCAATTATTTTCAAATAGGGTTGTCGGGTAACGGTTTTGTCATTATGGATTACGGCTAAACCGGAGAGAACAAACCCGTCCTATGGCGCCCAACGTACTCAGTGTCATCATGGGAGGCGGCCGCGGCTCGCGACTGCATCCCCTCACGAAACAACGCTGCAAGCCCGCGGTACCGCTGGCCGGCAAATACCGGCTGGTGGATATCCCGATCAGCAATTGTCTGAATTCGGGTTTGAATCGAATCTATGTTCTCACCCAGTTCAACACCGCCTCGCTTCACCGGCACATTCAGGACTCGTACAAGTTCGATCCGTTCGGGGGCGGTTTTGTGGACATCCTCTCCGCCGAGCAGACCGAAGAGGGCGATTACTGGTATCAGGGAACCGCGGACGCGGTTCGCCAGAACCTGCACCATTTCGCCGACCACGATTACGATCTCGTACTCATTCTGTCCGGGGATCAGTTGTACCGGATGGATTTTCGCGAGATCGTCGCGCGTCACCTCGAGAAGGGCGCCGACATCACCGTCGCGGCCAAACCGATACCGGTGAGCGAGGTGGCGGGCCTCGGTCTGATGCGGGTGGGTGAGGACCTGAGCATCCGGGAATTCGTGGAAAAGCCGACCGATCCCAAGGTGATCGAGGACCTCGCGATGAGCGAGGAGATCTCCGCCGAGGGTGCCGAAAAGCGTTGCCTGGCGTCGATGGGGATTTACGTGTTCAGCCGGGAAACTCTTTACGGAGCCATCCAGAACGAGATGGCGGACTTCGGGAAGGAGGTCATCCCGTCGCTCCTGGGCAAGGCGAAGCTGCAAAGTTTCGTTTTTGACGATTACTGGGAGGATATCGGCACGGTGCGATCGTTCTTCGAGGCCAACCTGGAGCTGACCGATCACCTCCCGCGCTTCAATTTTTTCCTGCCGGGCGCGCCGGTCTATACCCACGCCCGCTACCTGCCGGCTTCGAAAATCAACCGCTGTCAGCTCGACCGGGCTCTTGTGTCGGACGG
>SLOW01000185.1 GCA_007132315.1 Opitutales bacterium | reverse complement strand
GGGGGCGGAGTATGGGGTCTGGAAGGTTGAGAGTTGAATGGAAAAACTGAAATGAGGGGATTGCGTAGGGCGAAGGGTGGAGATGGTCGCCACTACCTGAAGGGCCGTGCTCCGTCGCGGCCGCGGGACGTAGGCCGGTCCGTGAGGGCCGGGAAAAATCCGTATCGCCGACCGAGCATACGCGGCCGGTGATGAAAACCGGCACCAAGTTCTTGCTTCCGAACCGCTCCCGACTAGAATAAGCGCAATTAAATTAAGGCCCGAAACCCGGGACCTAATTCCGAGACTTCATGAAACGACCCATCTTCATCATCGTAGCCGCCGTATTCCTTCTGGCCGTCGCCATGCAAGCCTATCCGGTGTTCGTGACTTCCGAGGTCACCAAAACAGATAAGCTGGACAACCTAATATCCGAGAACATACCCGGTTGGCGGTCCCAGGACCTTCCTCTTGCCGAGACGGAAGAAGCCCGCAATACGGTCGAACGGCGTCTCGATTTCGACGATTACATTTCACGCATTTACCGCAGCGGTGAAACCGAAGTGGGGGTCTATATCGCCTACTGGGAACCGGGAAAAACCGCTGTCAGGATGGTCGGAGTGCACACGCCCGACACCTGCTGGGTCCAAAACGGGTGGACCTGTACCGACAGGGAATCGGGCGTGAGCAAGGAGATCGGCGACACCAGCCTGAAACCGGGCGAATTCGGAACGTACCAAATCCGCGACCACGTCGCCCACGTGCTGTTCTGGCACCTGGTGGGAGACCGCGTTCACGGCTACGAGCAGCAGGGAATGCACAACATCTTCGCTCCCCTACACGACATTGTGAACTTCGGCCTGAATCAGCGTCAGGAGCAGTACTTCATTCGCGTCTCCAGCAATCGCCCCTTCTCCGAAATCTGGGACGACCCCGGTTTCGCTCAGCTCATGCAAGACATCGCCGCCCTGGGTCTCAAGTTCGACGGCCAGGACGTGGACGATCACACGATCTAGAATCGGAAAGTCCTCGGGGTCCGGGTTATTAGCCACAAAAGAGCACAGAGACCACAAAGAGGGCAGGCTTGGGCTCCGGGTTTTTTCGCAAAGGAATCAAGGGGCAGGGAATCAGGGGAACTGAAGTCGGAGGGCTGAGGGCGGATGGCGGATCGCGCGGACTGATCTCGGAAGAGAGAGAGACGGTACGGATTCAAAGACAGAGCCTCCCGATCTTTGCCAGAAATCTGTGGTTCCAATCCCAGAACCTAAGTGCCTTCCTCCATCATAATTCTTCCTTCATAATTCATAATTTCCCTCAAACCCCGCCGAGGTAGACGACCTGGCCGGTGACGAAATCGCTTCGTTCATTGAGGAAGAAATCGATCACGTTCAGGATGTCATCGACCGTCCCCATGCGACGAACGGCCTGACGTTCGATCAGTGCTTTCATTTTCTCCTCGGGGACGCCGCGGATGAGGTCGGTTGCCACCGGTGTGGGACCGACCGCGTTCACGGTGATTCCCCAATCGGCCACCTCCCGTGCCAGAATCCGGGTTAAATTCTCCACCGCCGCCTTGCTCGCCGCATACATGGCCTCGCCTTCCAAGCGCAGCGGCGTCGCCACCGTCGCGAAATTCACGATACGTCCCGTTCCGCGCTTGCGCATCACCTTGGCCACCTCGCGGCAAAACAGAAACGTTCCGAACACATTGGTCGAGAAAACGTCTTTGGCCGTCGCGTAAGGAGTCAGCAGGACGTGGTTCATCGACGCGATGCCGGCGTTGTTGATCAACGCGTCGATGCCATCGCCTTCTTTCGCGAGCGCGCGAACCATGGCCACCACGCCTTTTTCGTCGGCCACGTCCAGAGAAAAGTGCCGGTAGTTCGGGTGTTCGATCGAGGCCTCGCCCCGGCTGCACCCGCCCACGCGCCAGCCGCGCTCCAGGTAACGTTCGGCCAACGCCTTGCCGATGCCCTTGCGCGTGCCGGTGATCAGTACGGTTTTCATGCTGAATGGAATGCCGGTTGCCGTTTAAATCGCCACAGAGATCACAAGGAACACAGAGAAGTCATTGGTTGCCGGAGATACCCCCTCGATCTTAATCGGCGGAAACTTCGGACATTCCCAACCCTTTCTTTGCGATCTCTGTGTTCTTTGCGGCTGAGGACTCCTAATTCTTACTTTCCTCCGCGACCACCTCTTCGACGAATTCCGCCAGGGTGCCGGCGGTGCGGAAAGGCGAGCGTTTACGGCTCATCGCCCGCTCGTCGGCCAATGTGACCTCAACTTCAAAACGCTCCCCGATGGCCGCTTCCAGATCGGCGATCAGACTGACAAGCGCCAAACTGTCGAGGAGACCGTTCTCTCCGTAAAGCGGTGTGTCCGCGGTCGGATTCTCCAATCCGGCGACATTTTCGTTCTCCCCGAAGGCCTTAAGTATTTCAAAAACAAGCTTATCTATTCGATCGCTCATGCGGATTCCCACTCTCGAACGAAAACGCGAGAAGCTCAAGCCATTGATCGCAGGCTCCTGGCCTCGCGGCGGCGCGGGAGTGGGACGAGGGACGGGGGGTGGTCCGTAAGGACCGAGAACACCGTACCGGACGGGAAAGGTACCCGGTTCCGGTTTGCACGCCCCTTATGTCCGGAACGCAGGACCACGCGGCGGCGCGGGAGCGCTGCCCTCCAGTTACGTCAGTCAGCCGCCTTTAAACATCCTTTGTGCTCTTTACCGTCGATACCGCGGGACACGCGTCGCGTACCCGTTCGATAACAAAATCCTGCTCCTCGTCGCTGAGGCTGGAGGAACTCGGCAGGCAGATGCCGCGCAAGTTCAGGTCCTCCGCCACGGCACCGCCGATCACTTCCGTTCCCTGGTACAGCTTCTGGGTGTGCATCGGCTTCCACACCGGTCTGGCCTCGACATTGGCGGCGTGAAGGCGGGCGATCAGGTCGTCCCTCGTAACGCCAAAATGTTCCTCGTCGATCAGGAAACAGCTCAACCAATTGGTATGGGTTCCGTATTCCGCCTGGGGCATCAAGGTAATCCCGGGCAAGTCCGAAAAGGCCTCCCGGTATCGGAACGCCACCGCACGCCGTTGCCGTACCCGTTCCTTCAGGACACGCATCTGCCCCCGGGCAATCGCGGCCACGACATTGCTCATGCGGTAATTGTATCCCAGCTCCGAATGCCGGTAGTCCGCGCCGGGGTCCCGGGCCTGGGTTGACCAAAACCGCGCCTTGTTCACCCACTCTTGATCCGAAGCCACCAGGAGCCCGCCGGTGCTGCCGGTGATAATCTTGTTTCCGTTGAACGAAAAAACCCCGACATCGCCCAGCGTGCCGGGCACGCGTCCCCGATAATCGGCACCGAGAGCTTCCGCGGCATCTTCCAGAATCGGCACTTCAAAACGCCCGCAGACCTCGAGGATCGGGTCCATATCGGCGCATTGTCCGAACAAGTGAGCCACAATGACCGCTTTTGGCAGCTTCCCACGCTTCGCCCGTTTTTCCAGAAACTCGGTCAACAACTCCGGATCGAGGTTCCACGACCTTCGTTCGCTGTCGATAAACACCGGCCGCGCCCGCTCGTACAGGATGGGATTGCAGCCACCGGCAAAGGTAAGTGTCGGCGACACCACCTCGTCGCCATCGGTGACACCCAACAGCTTCAAGCCGAGGTGGATCCCGGCCGTGCCACTGGACAGAGCGACCGCCGACAGTCCGGTGTACTCGGCAAATTCGCGTTCGAGCTCGTTGAGATGCCGTCCCACGGTGGAGATCCAATTCTCTTCGAACGCTTCCTCGACGAACCGCCGCTCCCAAGTGCCCATGTGCGGCTTTGACAGATGAATGCGGCTGGGATATGACGTTACCTGACTCATGGTTTCACTTGGAAGCTGCGGGCCGGATTCCCGTAAATAGTCCGGTCATCCGGAACATTGCGGATAGCGACGCTGCCGGCTCCGATCACCGCCCGGTCGCCCACCCTCACGCGGGGAAGGATCGAGGCGTGGCTGCCCAGAAACACCTCTTCTCCCACCATCACCCCGCCGGTAATATCACAAAAAGCACTGGACTGGGTATAAGCGCCCACCTCGCTATCGTGCCCGACCGCGGACCCCACATTCAAGGTTACAAAGTCTCCCAACCGAATGTCGCTTGTTAGAACCACCCGGGGACAAAGAATGACTCCCGTGCCCAGCTCGACGTTGTTGCCCATGACCACGGTCGGATGCACCAGCGAGGCAAACCGCGCGCCGCGGCCGAGCAGCAGCGACACCACCTTGCGCTTCAGCTCGGGCTTGCCGAGGCCGCACAGGAAATAGTCGTCCTCCCCCACCGAATACGACCCGATATCCCCCAGGATGGGAGGATAATCCATGCCATCAAGCGCCACCGGATTGTCGTCGAGAAACCCCTTGAAGCGCCATTCCCGGCCAAAGTCAAAGCTGTGCCGCGCCCAAGCGTAAACCTCGCGACCAAAGCCGCCGGCGCCGACGATAATTAGGTTCTTGGGTTTCATAGTTGGTTGAGAATTTCGGGTGGGAAGGTGTCGGTGAAGGGAAGGCTTTTATTAGCCACAAAGATCACAAGGAACACAGAGAGGAACCGGCATAAAGTGAGAAGTCAGAAGTTAAGTCACAAACCAAGGGACCGCTTAAGGACGCTAAAAGGATGGGAATTCAGAAAGAAGGGCACTGACTGCTGGAATTTGGAACCACAGATTGCTCAAGTGGGCACAGATACCTATCCAGGGCCTTTTATTTGTGTATTCTGTGAAATCTGTGGTCAAAAATTCCTCCATCTTTCACCGACCCTCCGTCTCTCTGATTCCCTGCCCCCTATTACCTTGCGAAACTCCTCCCCATCTTTGTGATCTCTGTGCTCTCTGTGGCTATGATTTACTTCCCTCTCCCCCACTCTCCGGCTCTCCGGCTCCATCCTCGCCCTGAGCCCGTCGAAGGGCTCACCTTGCCGTGAAGCCGCCGTCGCAGACGAGCGTGGTTCCCGTGATCCAGCGGGCGGCTGGGGACAGGAGAAATCGGGCGGCGGCGGCCACGTCTTCAGGGCGGCCGAAACCGAGCGGGTATTCCTTTTCGTGCGCCGCCATGGCGTCATCGCCGAGGGCGTCTTGCGCTTCCTCCGCCATGCCGGCCCGCACCATGCCCGGAGCCAGCGAGTTCACCCGGATGCGGCGCGAGGCAAGTTCGAGGGCGAGCGCCCGCCCGGCCGCCATCAGGGCGCCTTTGGAACCGGCGTAAAGGACATGTCCCTTGGCCCCGACCAAACCGGCCACCGACCCCATCAAGACCACCGACGCTTCCGTCTTGAGCTTGCCGGCTTTGACCAGGGCCGTGGTGAGCAACACCGGGGCTTCGTAGTTGATCGCCTCCAGGGACCGGAGCTTTTTCTCCGAAAGAAATCCCGCCGGCGCCAGTTGCAGTGCCCCGGCACCATGAACGATTCCGTCCAGACCGGAAACCGTTGTCACCAGGGCATCCCGCTCCTCCGGATCGGTCAAATCAGCCCGCAACGCCTGACAACGCTCGGCGCCCAAGTCGGTCGAAAGCGCCGCCAGCCGCGACCGGTCCCGTCCGGTCGCCACCACCCGGCCGCCGGCCTCAACAACCGCCGCACAAACGGCCCGTCCAATCCCGGACGTGGCCCCGGTCACCAGGATGGTTTTACCTGTTAAGTCAAAATTAGCCATAGGATTTTTCGCAAGTTAACCACGAGGGGCTGTCGGAGAGCGGAGGTCGGATGGCGGAAGGCCGATAGGTACCATTGAACGGTACCCGCTGAAGTGGACCCTGGTCCCTTTTTTGTGCACTTTGTGATCTCTGTGGTTCATTTCCTGGAAATAGCCACAAAAGAGCACAGAGACCACAAAGAGGGGGTGCTTGGGCTCGGGGTTTTTCGCAAGGGAATAAGGGGGACTGATGGCGGCGGACTGAGGTCGGATCTCGGAAGAGAGCGAGAGACGGCACGGATTCAAAGACGGAGCCTCCCGATCTTTGCCAGAAATCTGTGGTTCCAATCTCCAGAGCCTAAGTGCCTTCCCTTTGATTCCTCTGCCCCTGATTCCTTTGCATTCTGATAAGCCAACCCAAACTCACGCTCAACCGGCCGTCCTTTTCCTCTGCACCAGCTCGGCAAGGTCCTGGATCGTGGTGCAGGCGAGGATTTCGTTGGCGGTCAGCTCGACCTCGAACTCGGCATCGGCCATCGCGATCGTCGTCAACACGGCGAGCGAATCCCACTGCTCCATATCTTGAAATCTAGTCTCCGCAGTCACCGACCCGGGCTCCAGCTCCTCGATCGATGCCTCGAACTCTCGAATAAACGCATCCATGTCCATGAAAAAGTATGTTGGAAACGGTCTGAATTCTAGCCACAGGGATCACAAAGGACACAAAAAAATGGGGGGCACCTCACTGTGTCACTTTCGTATCATTCGGGGAACCAATGAGGCCTCACGCGAAGACCGGGAGACCCAAAGAAGTCTTCCAAAACAGCGAATAACCAGGAAACCCCCGCCTCACAAATCCGTGCCATCTGTGTCATCCGTGGTCAAAACCCGGCTTCTGAGCCGCTTGCAAAACCGGGAAGGCACTTATGCTCTGGAATGGAAACCACGGATTGCTCAGAGGGGCACGGATACTATGGCTCCGGCGAAAACAGACCAAGACTCCCCAACCCGGCGAAGCCAGTACCAAATCGTAGCGCGCCGCTTCAGCCAGCGCCGGAGTGTGACGGGGCGGGTTGCGCGAACCGTTCGGTGGATGGTGTGCTGGGTAAACCGGCGCACTACGCAAACCGCGGGAAAGGTGCCGCCCCGTAGCGCGCCGCTTCAGCCAGCGCCGGAGTGTGACGGGGCGGGTTGCGCGAGCCGCTTGGTGGCTGGTGTGCTGGGTAAACCGGCGCACTACGCAAACCGCGGGAAAGGTGCCGCCCCGTAGCGCGCAGGATTTCAGTAATAAGGGACTAATTCATCCCTTCATCATTCACAATTCTCCGTCCTTCCATGCGTGATCACCCGGCACGCGGCGAGTTTGTCGGTGACCAGCAGGCAGGAGGCCCAGGACAAACCGACACCGAAACCGGAAAACACCAGGCGCAGGCGCTCGCGGGTCGCGCGTTCGCCAAGAGCATCACAAAGGGTGCCCGGAATCGAGGCACAGCTCTGGTTGCCGTAACGTTCCACGGTGCCGGCGGGCATCCTGGCTGGATCGATCTTCAGCCGGCGCGCTATGTTGCCAATGATGTAACGGTTGGCCTGATGCAAGACAAACGCGTCCACATCCTCCATTGCAATCTCGGAAAATTCCACGATCGCGCGTAGAGCTTTGGGCTCGACCTTGAGGGAAAAGTTAAACACCTCGGCGCCGTCCATGTGCAGATTCTCCGGGGAACGCACAAGCCCGCCTTCATTGGTCGTTTCCCGGGCGGTCGCTTCCGACTTCGGCCGACGGAACCCACCGGCCGGTACGATAATGTGCTCAAAGCCTTTCCCATCCGACTTCAAATCGTAAAACGACGGCACCGCTTCGGACGAAGCCTCCAGCAGCGTCGCACTGCCCGCATCCCCGAACAAGGGCGCCACCGTGCGGTCGCGCGGATTGACACACCGGCTGATGGTGTCACCGGCCAGCACCAGCACCCGCTCGCAGCCGCCGGATTCGATCATCATCGCGGCCAGCCAGAGGGCGTACACGTAACCCGAACAGCCCAAATTGACATCGAACGCGGCGCAATCCTCTTTCAACTCCAGCCGCCCGTGCAGCACACAAGCGGTGGCCGGTTGAAAATAGTCGGGGGTCTGGGTGACCACAATCAACCCATCGATGCTTTCCGGCGCCGCCGCCGTGTCGGACAACAAAGCGCGCGCCGCCGTTTCACACAGGTCGGCCGAAGTGGTATGCTCATCGACTACGTAACGCTCACGCAGACCGATCGTTTTTTTGATCCGCTCGATCTGAGCCCGGTCGCCGCCATAATTGTCGATTTCATCATCAATCGACCGCTTGTTCCCCGGCACCGCCGTCACTACTCCCGCGATACGACACTTCTGGAATTTCGATTTAGGCAAGTTTTAAAGGATTGAAAGGTTTGCCACAAAGATCACAAAGGACACATAGAAAAAGGCGCTGACACTCATTTGGAATACTACACAAAACTCAATCTGTTCAACCAAACCAGAAACACAAACTACCCATGAATAGGATCAAATTGTCAATCGACGCAATTCGTCAGACGGCTTATGCCATACACGTTTACCTCGGGCACGGCCATCTCGAAAAAATATACGAAAACGCATTGGCTCACCGGCTCAGGAAGCAAGGTATAAACGTTAATCAACAGATGCCCCTAAGGGTCTTCGACGAAGACGGCACCATAATAGGGGAATATTTCTCGGACATCTGCGTGGACGGAAACATTCTTCTGGAACTAAAGTGCGCAACTACTCTTGGTCCGGAACACACAGCCCAACTTCTCGGATACCTCAAAGCTACAGGTTTCACCCATGGCGTTCTCATCAACTTCGGCTCGTATCGGTTTCAGATTCGGAAATTCGCCTTATAATTCTGCACAGCTTAAATAAACTTGGTAGTCCGAGTGTAAGAATCGCCTCACGATGTCCAGGCTTCCACCTCCCGTTTCTTTTTGCTCTTTGTAATCTTTGTGGCTACTGGCCCTCACGTTTCTTCTTAAAGCTCGAACCGATTTGGATCGTTTCAGTAGGGTAAACCTTTACCGGGATCTTATACGCTTCAATCCGATCCCGGCAGAATGTGCGTATCCGTTTTTTTATTTCGCCCGCGGTCAACTCCTCAGCCGGTACGACCTCCACGGCGACCACGTTCCCGGTCAGCGGATGGGGCTCGCCGAACACGCGGCACTCACGCACCTCCGGCATCTCAGCCAGGACGTTTTCCACCTCCGACGGAAAAACCTTTTCGCCGCCGACATTGATCAGATCGCTGCCGCGGCCGACGATGCGAAAAAACCCGTCGCCGGTCTCCTCGACCAAATCCCCGGTGCGGTACCAGCCGTCGTCGTCCAGGGCTCCGTTGTCGGCGTTCAAATAGCCCAGAATGCGCGACGGACTCTTCAGCCACAGCTCGCCTTCGACCACCTTCCACCCGAACCGGTCGTCCTCGACCTTCATCTCGAGGCTGTCCGGCGAGCGGCCTACCACGCGCACGGCATTGGTTTCGCTGGTACCGAACTTCTGCTGGAGACGGACCCCGGGAAACGCTTCCGCCAGCCGCCGGAGCAGACTTTCCGGCATCGGTTCGGAGCCGTAGCCGATGATCTTCAGCGACGACAAGTCGTATCGCTCGAGCGCCCCAGAAAGGAGCAGCAAATTCAGGAAAGTAGGCGAGGCCGGCAACACCTCGACGCCGTGACGTTCGATGGTCCGCGCCACTCCGTCGGGATCGCGCCCCTCCGGAATAACGAGCCGGGCGCCCGAGGCGATCGCCCGAAAAAGAATGTCGAGGCCGCCGATATGATCGTAGTGGAGCAAGGCCAGCGTGGCAGGCCCCGGTCCCGCCTTCACCGAGTAACCCTCGGTCAGCCTGACAAGGTCGTGCAACATCGCCTTCGGCGTGCCGGTGGTCCCGCTGCTGAAAAGGATCAGACCCGGGCGGCCCTCCGCCGCCAGTTTTGCGATCAAAGGATGCCTGCCGCCTTCGGTGGTCCGTCGGCCTTGATCTTCACCAGCAGGCGACAAACCGTAACCATTCCCCTCCTCTTTTTCCAACACCCAATCCGCCATCGCAACCCGCAAGCGCTCCCGGCGAACATCATCACTTAACCCGACCAAAGGCACCACTACGGCACCCCGTTCCGCCAGGGCAAATAAGTAAACAACCGATTCCGGCTCGTAAGGCCCGCAAATCGCCACCACGCTTCCGGGTCCGATTTCGGCAGCCCCCAAACGCTCGCAAGCCGACTCAACCGTCTGATGAAAACGTCCATAGGTCCAGACGGCATTCCCGCAATGCAAAAACCCTCGCTCCGCCGGAAGGGAAGCCATGTGAAATTTTTCAAGAAGCATTTTGGTCCCGTCGCAGCGCCGTCACTTTGTCCACCATGACCTGAGACTCCGTCTGTAAATTATTCGAAGTACTGGGTTTGATCGGGATGCGGAAAAACGGCGCATCGACCAAATGGGTGGTCAACGGACAGATCACGACGCTCGCATGAGTCGGGTTATAAAGGTCCGACTGCACCACCACCGCCGGCCGAACCTTTCCATAATCGCCCGACACAACACACAGGACGACATCCCCACGCGACACCTCCATGCACTACTTCCAATCCCGAAAATCGGCCGCCTCTTCCCAGTCACTCTCCTCCGCCGTCTGCCGCGAAGCTTCGATCGACTGCCGTCGCGCCTCCCGGCACCGGGCTTCCGCATCCACTGTCCCCAGATAATCCTCGACCGCCCGAACGATCACCCAATTCTTCGTTCGCCCCATCTTGTGCGCCTCGCGCTCCACACGCTCACGCAATCCCTTCGGAAAACGTATGCTGGTCGTCACCGACTTATCCATAACAACAGTGTACCACAATGCATTACAAGTCAAGATAAATACTGGAGGACGGAAACCAATAACCATCAACTCCTCCCACCCTGAGCCTGTCGAAGCCCTCGCCCCACGTTCCTTGTCCCTGCCCCCTTATTCCCTGCCCCCTTATTCCCTTGCGAAAACCCCGAGCCCAAGCACCAAATACTTAAGGCAAAGGAATAAGTAGCAGAGGAATCAAAGGGAAGGCACTTAGTCCCTTATTT
>SLOW01000385.1 GCA_007132315.1 Opitutales bacterium | reverse complement strand
CTGTTATTTTTTTTTTTTTTATAAAATACTAATCTGGAAAATGCGGTCATATTCGTGTTTTGGAGGTTTTGGAGAGGTGGCGGGCGAGGCGGGGAGGCTGAGAATGTGCTTAGGCTCTCGGTCCGTTTCGGCTCTCCTGATCAACCTTCGAAGAACCCCACCGCCCGATAAAACTCCAGAACATCCCGGTCGACTTTCACATCTTTCCGCCCAATGGCGCGTGCCAGGGTCAACCCCTTAATCGTCCGGGCTCTCGACAGCGCGACATACGTTTGTCCCGCGCAGAATGCGCCGTCTCCCAAATCGACCCGAACCGAATCAAGCGTCATCCCCTGGGATTTGTGAATCGTCACAGCCCAGCCAAGGATCAGTGGCAGTTGGGTAAAAGTTCCCACGACGGTGTGTTCGATTTTGTTTTTTTCCCTGTTGAAAAAGTATTCGATGTCTTCCCAGGTTTCCACGCCGACCCAGACGCTTCCTCCGGTAACATCGAGCACAACGCGCACACTGTCGCGACCGACTTCGACGACAACGCCGCCTGTCCCGTTCGTCCAGTTCGGCGGACTGTTTTTAACGAATACGACCCGGGCACCGCGCTTAAGTGTCAGTCGCTCAGGGGCCGGAAGCCGCGAAACCTGATACTTGAATCGCCCTTCGTATTCGGCATGATAGGTCATCCCCGGTTCGGGAATTTCTTCGAGCTTCGATCGATTAACCCTTTCGGCGGCGCGTTTTGTAGGCACCAGGTGCGTGGTCGTTCCTTCCTTTGTATCCCCTGTTTTGATACACTGATCATTGAAATATTGGATCGCCTCATCAAGCTGATTGCCTGTCCGGATATCGTTCAGCGCCCCGACAAAAATCGGATCCTGTTGCCGAAACGGTTTGGTCAGTTGGATCGGCTTGACTTCCAATTTCTTAAAAACATCAGCAGCGAAAAAATAGCAGCCGCCGTACCGCTCGATGAAAAACTTTTTCTGGGCGTCATCGGTTATCACCGGCGGGAGCTGGAACAAATCGCCGATGAAAACAACGGGGACGCCTCCGAAAGGAGCGTCGTTCGCCCGCTCGGCACAGAGACAGTTCGAAATGCAGTCGATGAGGTTCGGCGAATCCATTGAAACCTCATCGATGATCAAAGCATCGAGGTTGGCGATCACAGGTCCCATCTGAATCCGGGGTTCGAATACGTCCTCCGAATTGACGGTACGGGGAGGAATCCCGAAAAACGAATGTAACGTCGTCCCGCCAATATTCAACGCGGCTGCGGCCGTCGGGGCCACGATTGCACTGCGCGGCAGCCTGCTCCTTAAATAGGCGATCATGGTGGACTTTCCGGTGCCGGCATAGCCCGTCCCGAAAACCGATTCCCTCCTTTTCAAAACTGCGTGAAGCGCCTCCTCGTACTCCGGAATCACTTCGATATTCGAACTCCGCATCGGATCCGGGTTATGTAGTTGCGAGGCCGGTTTCGTAGGCTGCGTCACAGGCCCGCGAATGCGCCGGTGGATTTCCGAGAGATTCACCTTCCTTCGTGTTTTGGAGGGAACAGGGAAGTTGTCGTGGATTGTTGTATTCATTTGAGTCATACGTGTTTCAGGTTAGTATTTAGTAAAGATTGTTTATTTAGCCTCCGCCCAGGTGGCTCCGACGGCGGGTTCCGCAACGATCTGCACCTCCGGGTAGATACCGCTCATAGCTTCTTCCATCGAACGCTTGACGGTATCCGAGCAGGTTTCCACGGCTCCTTCGGGTACCTCGACAATGACTTCATCATGGACGGTGGATACGATTCTCGTTTCATCGGGCAGCCTCTCATCCAACAACACCAATGCGTTCTTGAGTCCGTCCGCCGCGCCGCCTTGAATCGGCGTGTTCAACGATCTGGAGAAGCGCTTCCAGAAATTGTCCCGGCCATCCGGTAGAAGCCGTCTTCGGCCCAGACGGGTCCGGGTCTCGAGTTGGGTTTCGCGGTACGCTTCCTCCCTTGTACTCTCGTGCCAGGCGTGGAGATGAGGATAAACTTTGAAGAACGCTTTGCGCAAATCCCAGGCGCGTTCCTCGGTCATTGCGACTCCGTAGTTGGTTTGCGCATACCTTTGCAACCCTTTGGCACCCTGACCGAACAGGAGTCCAAAGTTGACGGCCTTCGCCAGTTTCCGGTCATCAGAGGTGACTTCATCTTCACTCTTTTCAAGGATGTTGGCGGCGGTGAGGCGGTGAAGATCGCGACCATCTCGATATGCTTTCAGCATTTTCTCCTCTCCTGTGATGGCCGCAGCGATACGAAGCTCAATCTGCGAATAGTCCGCGCAAATCAGCCTCATCCCCGGTTCCGCCCTGAAACACGCCCGCAAGGGACCATTGGCGACGTTCTGAAGATTCGGGTTGCTGCAGGAGAACCGGGCCGTCTCCGCGCCCAACGGTTTGAAGTTCGCGCGGATGCGGCCGTCCGGATCGATAGTTTTCAAGAGGGTCGCGCACTGCTGCACACGCTTCGTCGCGTGACGGTACTTTAACAACGCTTCGCATGCTTTCTGGCCAGGTCCTTCCCATCCCTTGATAGTCTCCTCTTTGGTATCAGGCAGATCCGCTTTTATTCCAGAGAAGGCGGCACGGAGTTGTTGAGGTGAGTTCGGGTTCAGCTCATCGACGCCGAACTCCTCCAGCAATTTCATCTTCCACTTTGCTGCTTCCGAATCGACTTTTCTGCGGATCGCTTCAATTTG
>SLOW01000070.1 GCA_007132315.1 Opitutales bacterium | reverse complement strand
CTGCTGGGCCTGGAAGCCGAGAAGCAACTGTTCGGCGGAGGAGGGGTCACCACCTGTGCAACCTGCGACGGCGCTTTTTACCGGGACATGGATGTTGTGGTAGTCGGCGGCGGCGATTCGGCCTGCGAGGAAGCCCTCTTTCTGACTCGGTTCTGCTCCAAAGTCACGCTGATCCATCGCCGGGATTCCCTCCGCGCCTCGCAGATCATGCAGGACCGCGTCTTCGAAAACGAGAAGATCGAGATTCTGTGGGATACCGTGGTGGAGGATATCTTCGGAGCGGAGCAGAAGGCGGTAAGCGGAGTCAAACTCCGCAACCGCAAGACCGACGAAGTCTTCGAACCCGCCTGCAAGGGCGTGTTCATCGCAATCGGGCACATTCCCAACACCCAACCCTTCGCCGGCCAACTGGAGTTGGATCCGGACGGTTACATCCTGCCGGCCGAAGGCAGCCAGGTGAAAACCAAGTACCCCGGAATCTATGCCTGCGGAGATTGTGTGGACCACGTCTTCCGCCAAGCCATCACCGCCGCCGGCATGGGCTGTCAAGCCGCCATCCACGCCGAACGCTGGTTGGCCGAACAAACCTGACTCCCCCCGGGTTTTCCAGACGTCAGCGCGAAACGGCGTTCGCAACCGGATGCCGAAACCCGGAACGACTCCTGTTTCCGACGAAACGGCCCCATGGTGAGAAACCTTGAAAGCGGCGGTTCAGTCGAAACAGGGTCGATCGCCCAATTCGGCAGCGGTTCCCGGTCTCAAAATTTGGCGCTGAACGAGGCCGTCCACCAAAGATTGGAGGCGTTGGCGCCGCCCAATTGTTCCCGAACGCCATCACCCAGCTCGTTGCCGGACAGCCGCCCGCCCACAGACAGCGTGGCCGCTTCGTCAATCGCGTAGCGGAGATCGGCTTTCAGCGTGGAATACAGATAATTCTCATTCGGAGCCGCCCACACTTTACCCTCGCGCACCCAAGCGTGGCCCCCGATCGCCGCCAGGTCCAGCCACCAATCCTCGTCGAGAACGATCTGGTGTTCCAGGCGCCCCTCCATGGTGAAATCCTCCAGCTCGACATCGTAGTACGAGTACAACCAAGGCTGGCCCAGCAAGTCCAGTCCCACACCGAAGAACAGTTCCCCGCTCACGTCCGTGGCATCGGGCAGTTCATTGTCGAGCCGCGGGAAGTAGTATAGTATCCCCCCCATATCGAGCAGGAGGAGATCGTCCACATCGTGACGCAGACCGGCGTGGAAATTCAATTCGTGCTGGTGGGAAAAGTCACTGTCTGCCGAAAGCGTGGCCAGGAAGCCGCCGTAGAAATCTTCGGTCACGATTTCGGCTCCGGGCCGGACCGCGTATTTCGATGCCTGAATGCCGCGAAACACGTATTCCGACTCCCAGCCGACGAATGCCCGGGCGACGGTATGATCCCCATGATCAGACGAATCACGCGCCGAGGCGGGAAGTGCCAGGGAAAAAGTCAACGCTGCCAAAGAGGAGAAAACTGCGATCTGCTTGTTCATTGTGTTTGGATCTATCGGTCTGGAGTTGCGGTTCGGAAGGCGCGCCCGGCTCCGACCCGGCGAGAGTGACACCCGGCCGCTTCAGCGCGCTTCGCCTTCCCATAAAAAAGACCGCTCCCGGCAAGTCAATCATCATCCTTGGAGTCTGTCGGACTTCGCAGACAGACTCCTAAGAGAGGAAATATCATGACAAAAAGCGGGGGGGACTTTGTGGAAGAACTTGGAATTCCGGCGAGAATAAACGAAATCCGAACCTGAATGGGCTCTTGTATATGCTTTCTTCAGTCTTTTTATCCATATTCCAATCTCTTAGTCATGAAATTTCCTCCGCCAGCAGCCTGTCGGGAAAGGCGCTCGGTTAATCCGGTGGTTCGACGTAGCTTAATCCTACCGCATCGGCACGTCCCCTGGAGGGCCATGCTTGTAGGTTCCCCTATTCGTCGTTCAAATGGAAAAAACAATGGAGACATCCGGAGGCAATGGATTATAGTCGGGGGATATGTCGGACGATCTTTCGATTCAGCCTTTGACCATCGCGGACCGGTCCTTCGGATCGCGGCTGTTGGTGGGAACCGGCAAGTTTTCCAGCAACGAAACGATGCGGGACGCCCTGGCGGCATCGGGCACGGAACTGGTGACGGTCGCCCTGAAACGGGCCGATCTCAGCGGCGGCGGCGATCCGTTCGCCAACATTCTGGACTACCTGGATGCCGACCGTTACCTGATCATGCCGAACACCGCCGGCGCCATGAACGCCGAGGAAGCGGTGCGCATCGCCCGCCTGGCCCAGGCGGCCGGACTGCCGAACTGGGTGAAGCTGGAAATCCATCCCGACCCGAACTACCTGCTGCCGGATCCGATCGAAACGTTGGAAGCCGCCCGGATCCTTGTGGAGGAAGGGTTCGTGGTTCTGCCCTACATCAACGCCGACCCGGTCCTGGCGCAGCGTTTGCAGGATGTCGGCGTGGCCACGGTGATGCCGCTGGGTTCACCCATCGGGAGCAATCGCGGTCTGGATACCCGGGCTCAGATCGAGATCATTATCGAACAAGCCCGCGTGCCGGTGGTGGTCGATGCCGGACTCGGCCAGCCGTCGCAGGCGGCCGAAGCCATGGAAATGGGCGCGGACGCGGTCCTGGTCAACACGGCCATCGCCGTCGCCGCGGACCCCTGCCGGATGGCCCGCGCGTTCTCCGCCGCGGTCCGCGCTGGCCGCTGCGCCCGCGAACTCGGGCAAAGTCCGGTCAGCCGCACCGCCCAGGCGACCAGCCCGCTCACCGCCTTTCTCGACTGAACCGGCCCGAACGGACGTTTCCGGAGTGGCCTCAGGCCAAAAAACCGTAGCGGCGGCGCGGAATCGCCGCCCTCCAAGGCCATACTATCACATGGCCGGCTGGCCTGGAAGCGTGAACAACCCTTGTTGGTTCAATCTGCAAACCTGCTTCAACGGCGACAGCTCTCGGGCTTTTCGGGTTCAGGCTTTCCGGTTTTCGCCGCCGATGATCGACAGCGCGTTGGCTCCGAGGATTTTTTCCCGTTCGGCGGCTGTCAGCGAGGCATGGCGAATCTCCTCCAGAAAGAGGCGAAAATCGGGCCGCTTCTGCCGGCGCGGGTAGAGGCGCAGGGGATAGTCGGATCCGTAAAGAACGCGGTCCGGACCGATGCGGTCCACCACGGCGCGAAAGATCGCCGGATTGTAGAGCAGCGGACTCGCCGCCGTGTCGTAAACCACGTTGCGGAGACGACTGCCGGCCCATTTGTTGAGTTCGAAAAACGGCAGCAGTCCACCCCAGTGCGCCAGGATCAGTTTCAAATCGGGATACCGGTCCGCCAGCCAAACGTACTCGTCGAGGGAATCCTGCAAGCGCCCGGGATGCCGGCGGCCGACCGGTTCGTTGACGTGCAGGTTAACCGGGACCCCCCATTCGACGGCGCGCTCCACCAAGGCGATCCAGCCCGGATTCTCCATCGAAAACCCCTGTGAGGTGGGCGACAATTCACCCAACCCGCACAACCCGGCCTCGACCGCCCGCGCGAATTCGGCCTCGGCCTGGTCTCCGGCTTGCGGCTGAACGGTGGCGAAGGCCCAAAGACGATCGGGATGCTCCTTCACCCAGCGGATGTACGCGTTGTTCTGCTCCTCGCAGGTTTCCTGGTGATCCCAGTACCACCCCAGCAGAACGGCCCGTTCGATTCCGGCCGCGTCCATGTCGCGCAGCAAGGTATCCACATCCGACCAACCCTGAATCCGTGGTCCCGAAAGCGGGGCCACCAGGTCCGCCCAGCGTTCCTCGCCGCGGGCTTCAGCCCAGGCACGCGGATCCGCCGTCGCATCGGCCGGATACAGATGCACGTGACTGTCGATGATCATTCCGAAGGATTCCCCGGCGATTCGCTTTCGGACTGGCCGGCCAGATAGGCCCGCCAGCCGCGGTGAGCGGTGATGTCGTCGGCGCTGACCACGGCGTGAGGCTCGCAGAGGAATCCCTTCACCAGAAAGTCGTCCTCGAGGGCGACCGTGCCGATCGCCAGCGGCGGCGGCACGGCCGCGACCAGGCCGCCGAACGCGGTTTCGGGAATCATCCATTCCTCCACCTCGATTCCCGGCCCGTCAAATCCCGGTACCCAGGCGAGTGCGGGACGAGGCGGGACGGTTCCTTTGAGCACGTAAAGGCGGTATCCCGCCGCGGTCCGCGTCGTTCGCAGCATCCGCGCTCCGCGCTCGGTCAGCTCGCCGTTCAGGGGCTGCCCGCTGAGGTGGACGCCGACCACCGCAAGACGCACCTCAACCTCGTCGCTTGCATGTCCCGATGTTTCCATCGAGCCAGCCTGTGCGGCCGGTCGGGAGCCGTCAATCATCCGGCACCGGTTCGAGAATCCGTAGCGCCGTTCTTCAGACGGCGTCGGGAGGATGGTATGCAAGAGAAACACGCTTCCCCAACGCGGGAAGTGGTGCTGAAGCAACCACCTGCGTGGCGCAATGAACTTGCACAATCGGTTCGAACATTCAGGCTTCCTGCCGGGATGAGCAAGCAATACGACTTTATCGTGATCGGCGGCGGAAGCGCCGGGTACAACGCCGCGCAACAGGCCAGGCAATTCAGCGACCGGGTCGCGGTGGTTGACGGGAGCCAGGAACTCGGCGGCCTGTGCATCCTGCGCGGCTGCATGCCTTCGAAAACATTGATCTACACCGCCGAGATCCTCCACCATGCCCGCCACGCGGAACGTTTCGGTCTCGATGTCCCCCGGGCGGCGGCCGACTTGAAACGGGTGGCCGAACGCAAGCGGGAGATCATCGCCGATTTCGCCTCGTACCGGCAGCAGGGCCTGACTTCGGGAAAATTCGACCTGTACCGGAGCAACGCCCGATTCCGCGACCGCCACAGCGTCGAACTCGAAGACGGCACCATCCTGGAAGGGAAAAAAATTCTCATCGCCACCGGATCGCGGGTCGATTGGCCGCCCGTTCCGGGCCTGAAAGAGACACCGCTGTGGACCAGCGACGACGTCCTCGATCTCGATTTCGTGCCCGAGTCGGTGATCGTGCTCGGAGGGGGCATCGTGGCGTGCGAACTCGCCCAGTACTTGAGCCGGATCGGAAGCCGGGTCATCCAGATCCAGCGCAGCCCGCACATCCTGAAGGACTTCCCCGTCGAGGCGGCCGGGGTGGTGGAAATGGCTTTTCGCGACGAGGGTATCGAGCTGTTCACGAACACGCGTATTCAAAGTATAAATACTAAAAACGGCGGAATCGAAGTCGTTTTCGAACACGACGGACGGGAAATCCGGCGCCGGGCCGCGCACGGCCTCAACGCCCTGGGACGCCGGGCCAACACCGACACGCTGAACCTGGAGGCGGCGGGGGTGTCGCTGCGCCCGAACGGCCAGATCGTCACCAAACCCGGGCAACAAACCGACAATCCCGACATTTACGCGGCGGGCGATTGTACGGGTCCCTACGAGATCGTGCACGTGGCCATCCAACAAGGCGAACTCGCCGCCCGGAACGCGTTCGGCGCCGAGGCCGAAGCCATCGATTATAATAAGATTCTGATGGTGCTCTTCACCGACCCGCAGGTCGCGCTGGTGGGCCGGACGGTGGACCAGCTTCAAGCGGAGGAGCTGGACTTTGTCTCGGCGACCTACCCGTTCGACGATCACGGAAAATCGATCCTGATGGAAGCCAAGTACGGTTACGTCAGAGTATCCGCCGCAAGCACCGACGGCCGCATTCTCGGCGCCGAAATCGTGGGCAAGGACGCGGGTGAGTTGATTCATTCCCTGTCCGTCGCCGTGGCTCTCAACGCCACCGTGTCCGACCTGCTCAAAGCTCCGTGGTACCACCCCACCCTGTCGGAAATCATCACCTATCCGCTCGAAGACATCGCCGACGAACTCGCCGCAAACAACTGAAAGCCGAACGCGGGCGACCGTTGGCGTCAGCGGCCGGCCGCCCGGAGCGCCTCCGGTTTTAGGAACAGGAACACCGTTCGGGCCGCCCGTTCCACGTGCCAGGCATACCGTTTCGCCAGCCACTGGAACGTCCGATCCCGGTAGAAGCTGACATGGGTCGGATCCCGGCGGTACCACCAACCGGCGAACTCGGTGTCCGGAGGAAGCACTTCGGTCATGACGCCCAACCGGCCGCCGCGCCGGAGCAAGGCGTTCAACAGGTCAAACTCGCGGTCGGGACGGTGAAAATGTTCGACCGTTTCGGTACACACCACGAAATCATAGGTGTTTTCCAGCACCCGCCGGCCGGGGGCGAAAAAAGGATCGAAGTTCCGGGTGGGGAATCCCGCCTCCTCCAGCATGACCGAGAGCGTCGGCCCCGGTCCGGCTCCGAAATCCAGTCCGCGGGCGCCGGGTTTCAGTCCGGCCGCCAGCGGTACCGCCAGACGGTTCAAAAAGGCCCGGTAGCGGGGATCGGACGGATCGTTTTCATGGGTGCCGTAGTGCGCGAGTTCGTCTTCGGCGGACAGGAAATGCCTCGGGTGCAGCGACAACAAACCGCACCCGGCGCAGTCCCGGTATTCGCGGTCGCCCGTCCCGGGGACGGTCGCGAGTTCGCTCGATCCGCACAGCGGACAGCGCGACTCGGCAACCCCTGTCTCCCATTCAGTCGAGCCGGACACCTCGTCACCCCGCGGTCACATGCGCGCCAGCCAGGTACTCAGGGGACCCTGGAAAAAACCGATCAGCACGGTGAGGGCCGCGAGCGAACCGAGGACCCAGCGGCTGACCGGGCTGACATCGGGCCAGGCACGGGGCGCCGCCGCTTCGTCGCCGACGGCGCTTGCGGGCATCTCCCAGTTGCGGAAGACCGCGGTCTTGATCCAGCCGAAATAATAATAGATCGAGATCACAACACCGACCAACGACACCGCCAGCAGCCAGTACAATTCCGCCTGAAAGGCGGCCACAAAGATGAGCAACTTGCCGATAAATCCGGCCAGGGGCGGGATGCCCGCCAGCGAGCCCAGGCCGATCACCAGCACGCCGCCGAGGACCGGACGTTCCCGCAGCAGCTCGAGGTAATCCTCGCGCTCGTCACCGGTTCCGTCCTCGCCGGACAGGTGGGCCATCACACCAAACACCGCGAAGGACGCCAGCAGGTAGGCGAACAGGTAAAAGAGCACCGCACCCACCGCCCAGGGCACATGGAGAGCGGCGATCACGCCGACCAGCAGATAACCGGCGTGGGCGATACCGGAAAGCCCCATGAGGCGTTTGACGTTGCGCTGGGTCAGCGCGGCGATGTTGCCGAACAGAATGGTCAACGTCGCCAGCACGGTCAGCAACGGCACCAGGACCGCCTCCATCGGCGCGAACACACCGGTCACCAACCGCAGAAGGATGGCGAAACCCGCCGCCTTCGAAGCCACGGCGAGGAACGCCGTGACCGGCATGGGCGCGCCCTGGTAAACGTCGGGCACCCAGATTTGAAAGGGAAACGCCGCGATCTTGAACGAGATCCCGGCCAGCACCAGGACCATCCCGGCGACCGCCAGGTTGCTCTCCGGGTTGTTCAGCAGGAAAGCGTTGAGCGATCCGAAATTCATGGCGTCGGCGGAACTGCCGATGAGGAGCGGATTGCCGGCCACGCCGTACAACAGGGCGATTCCGAAGAGCAGAACGGCCGAGCTGAGCGCGCTCAACACCAGGTATTTCAGACCGGCCTCCAACGAAATCGTCTGATCCCGGTAGAAGCTGATCAGGACATAAAACCCGACCGTCACCGTTTCCAGCGCCACAAAGAACATGACGAAGTGATTGCTCTGGGCGAGGAGCATCATGGCGGCGGTCACGACGAGGGTGATGTGATAAAACTCGACTCGCGGCAGTTTTTTGCCGGCGAACGCAACACTCGCCAGGTAGCACACCAACAGGGAGCTCACCAGGAAGAACAGCCGCATGGCCTGCCCGGGGCCGTCGTGGTAGAGCATGCCGGCGAAGGTTTCCTGACCCAGAAAGCCCCCGCCGTCGCGGTAAAGCAAGAGAATCGCAAGGAGCAGTACGGCCTGTCCCAACACCGCCACGCGCGGAATCATGTTCCGTCGCTCGCGGGGCAGGACCATTTCCAGCACCAGCAGAGCCAGGGCCAGAACCCCCAGGGTGATTTCCGGGAAAATGGCGCTCCACTGATTGGAGGCGGCGATTTCCTTTAATTCGTCGAAATACGCATTCATGAGAAATCCTTCTCCCCTATAAACCGCTTTCGGAACGCGAAGCGGCCGGTGCGCAACACGCCGGAAGCGCCGCCGGATTCACGGCCGCGTTGTCCGGATACGTCGCCTCGGCGCGAGGCGTATCGAATTGTTCATACAACGGGACGACACTGGCGTTGATGGAATCGGTCAGGGACCGCGGCCAGAGGCCGACCAGAATAAGCAGGATCAGCAGAACCAATACGGGCGTGCGCTCGTGGCGCTGGATATCGAGGATCTTTCGGGCCCGCGAGGCCTCGCGAAAGGCTTCGGTGGGTTCCCCGTAGAAGATGTTCCCCACCGCCCTCAAGCCGTAGATCGCGGAGATAACGACGCCGAAGACCGCCGGCACAACCATCCATTCGCGGTACTGCCACAGTCCGATGAATACGGTCAATTCCCCCCAGAAATTCGCCAGGCCCGGTCCGGGCAGACCGATACTGGCCAGCATGGTGGTGACAAAAAACGCCGCCAGAACGGGAGCCTGCCGGGCCAGGCCGCCCATCTCCCGCATGTCGAACGTATCGGTGCGCTGGTAGATGCAGTTTCCGAGCAGGAAGAGCAGCGACACGGTCAGGCCGTGGGCGAACATCAGGATCACCGCCCCGCCGACGCCCACGGCCGACAGGCACGCCAGGCCGAGGAAGCAGTACCCCATGTGCATGACGGAACTCAAACCGATCATCTGCTTAAGGTCCTTTTGCGCCACGGTGACGAATCCGATGATCACCACGTTCCCAAGGGCCAGCAGGGCCAACAGGAACATCCAGTTCTCCGCCCCCTGCGGCAGGAGCGGAGCGCCGACCTGAATCAGGCCGTAGAGGCCGAATTTCTTCAGCACCCCCGCGTGCAGCATGGCGGCCGAAGTCGGCGCGGCCCCGTAACCCAGCGCGGCCCAGGTGTGGAAGGGCCACAGGGAAACCAGGATCCCGAAACCGAACAGCAACAGCGCAAAGGTGTAATTCTGCGCCGCGGTGCTCAGCGTCTCGCCCTCCAGAGCGGACCGCAGGCTCAGCATACTGAACGAATCCGCCCCGCTCTGAACGTAGAGCGCGATCAGGCCGACCAGCGAAAGCAACGCCCCCAGGGTCAGGTAGATCGTCATCTTCATCGCGGCGTAGTGCCGCTCGCGTCCGCCCCAGATGCCGATCATGATAAACGTGGGAATCAGCGCGACTTCGTGGAAGAAGTAGAAGAAAAAGACATCGACCGAAGCGAACACCCCCATCAGCCCACCGTGCATGATGAGCAGCAGCGACACGTATTCGCGCCACCGGTCCGTCGCAGCGTGGAGCGCGTAAGAACCCGCCGCGAATCCGGCCACCCCGGCCAGCAAGAACAGCGGAAGCGAGATCCCGTTCAGACCGAGCTGGAGGGTGATGCCGATAAATTCGAGTCCCGTCGGCACATTGCTCAAGTAGGCGTAACCGGTTCCCGGGTCGGGCGAGAATCCCCACCACAGCCCCAAGGCCGCCACCGCCGGAAACGCGAAGCCGGCGAACGCCAGCGGGCGCGCCAGCGCTTCGCGACCTTTGCCGAAGAACAGTAGTCCCAGGCCGAGTACGATCGGCAGGAAAACGGTCAGTTGCAGAATGAACGATGAAAAACCAGCCATAGCGGAAAACAGGTTACAGGACGTTCGTGACGACGAACCAGAGCAGCACCACCCCGAGGAAAACCCAATACACGTAGCCGTGTATGCTTCCGGTGTGGGCGGATTTGACGCCGTGACTGATCAGGCCGATCACTCCGGCGGCGCCCCGCACCACCAGACCGGCGATCAGGGTGCGGTCCAGGAAACTCAAGAGACTGGCGAAGCGCTGCTGCACGTTGGTCACATACCAGTTGTAAACCTCATCAAAGTAGAACTTGGCCGACAGAAAGCCGTGGAGTGCGGGCGCTTGTCGTTCGAGCCGGTCCTCCCCGGCGCCCGCTCCGTAAAAGATCCAGGCGGCGACGACGCCCCCGAGGAAAACAAAGATCGAAACGCCGGCCACCACCGCGAAATCCGCGCCCGACGGGTGCGGCACCTCCCGGAGGATACCATCGAAGATGGCTGGGTGCATGAACCCGTAGCCCGCCAGCACCGAGAAGACCGCCAGGACGATCAAGGGACCGGTCATGATCCAATCGTTCTCGCGGGCGTCTCGCGCGCCGTCACTTCTAGCCTTGCCAAAAAAGGCGGTCAGCCAGAGCCGGGTCATGTAAAACGCTGTCAGCAGGGCCGCCAGCGCCAGCAGGACAAACACGACCGGTGCGTTTTCCCAGGCGAGGTAGAGGATGGCGTCCTTGCTGAAAAAGCCCGCCAGACCCGGCATGCCGATCAGGGCCAGGGAACCGATCGTGAAGGTCGCGAACGTGACGGGCATCGTCCCGCGCAGGCCGCCCATGCGGTAGATGTCCTGTTCGTGATGGCAGGCGTGAATGACCGAGCCGGCGCCGAGGAAGAGCAACGCCTTGAAAAACCCGTGCGTCACCAGGTGGAACATCGCCGCCCCGATACCGGCCTGGATGGCGGTCCCGGCTTCGCCGTCAAGAACCAGCGCGCCCATGCCGAAAGCTGCCACCATATAACCGAGCTGCG